>NZ_NIZW01000034.1 GCF_002727185.1 Rhodopirellula bahusiensis | reverse complement strand
TTGCAGGACTTCGCCAACGCTCTTGTCGGCCGCCAGCATGGCATCCGCATCACGTAGCTTCTTGATGATCTGTTCAGGTGAATGTCGTCGTCGTTTCTTGCTCATGGAAAATCCTCGGCCGGAATTGGCTCTAGACTTTCATAACCCCTGGATCAGGTTTTGGGGAGCATTCCACCAGGGCATAAAAAAAGCCACGTTCTCCAACTTGGAGCTCAACGTGGCTTGTCAAATTTGAATTGCGAGTGATTGGAGAACCAAGTTGGCTCACCGAATCAGTCTGGCTTAGCGTCGCTTCTTCTTGGCAGCTTTCTTCTTGACTGCCTTCTTTTTGGCAACCTTCTTCTTGGCTGCCTTTTTGACGGCTTTCTTCTTCACAGCCTTCTTCTTGGTCGCCTTGCGAGCGGTTTTCTTGACGCCCTTCTTCACGGCTTTCTTTTTGACTGCCTTCTTCTTGACTGCTTTACGAGCGGTCTTCTTGACAGCCTTCACGCTCTTTTTAGCAGCGCGCTTGACGGTCTTCTTGGTTGCTTTTTTCTTGGCCACGTTCTTCCTCCGCGAGAAAGGAACTGTTGTCGAGTCATTGTGACTTGCGAGCTGTGACATCGATTCAGCAAACGCGTTTGCGCTGACGTCTTCGTTGTCAAAGTTGATTGCAAGTCACCGGCCACGGCTCAACAACAATCAATGGTGATCGATTCCATCCGCTTCGATGATCCTCATCGACCTTGCAAACAAAAACGATCGTTAGTACGTGCGCGTAACTGTACGCGCTTCGCTGGATTCCGCAACATGTTTTCGTAAAAAAACCGCTTGCGTCGCCAACAAATTTTGCTACGGCAAACGCATTTTTTGCATGTTGTTTCACTTCATCGTTGATGCTGCGCATGCGTCGTTGCCATCAACGAACAAGTCAACGTTGTTGCGTTGCTTGCAAACAAGTGCAGTAACGCTTGGCTTTTTCAATGTTTTTGTAACAACACACGCGCAACGTGTTGTTATCGCAACATCAACAAGTCGCTTCAGCGACCTTCAATCGAGACGTTGAAGTGTGCAGCGAACAAGCGTTTGAACGATGCAAAAAAAGTTTGAAAAAAACACGTTGTTCAGTGCGCAAAACAGTCGTTGAACGTCGTGTTGAAGGCAAACGTTGCGCATCAAACAACGTGTTTGTACATCGAGCACGCGCATGTTTGCGCGTTGTAACGAGCATCAAGCAGCGTGTTCGATGAGACGTTCGTGCACATCGCTCGTTGCGTTGATCGCGACTCACGCGATCATTGATGGCAGGTCACCAACGTTCGTCAGGTGCATGCGGTGAAGCGTGACGTAGCAGCGTGCGTGCTAGTAACGCATCGATCCTTGCATCATTTGGTAGTTGCCCACCGTCAACGACAAGAAAAGGATGCCCAGGAACATCTGTCCGGAAGTGAAACCGTACATGGTGCAAGCACCGCCAACGATCATGCTGATCCACAGCCACGTGTCGGTTTGGCCGCCGCCCATCATCACCAACGACCGCATGATTCGGCCTCCATCGAGAGGGAACACCGGGATCAGATTCAACACCGCCCAAAGCACGCTGGGCCAGATGTAAAACGTGACCAAAGCGAACATGCCGACGTTGTCGAAGTCGTTGCCTTCCAGGACGCCGGGCAATGCGTTGATTGGATAGGGCATCAAAGCGAACGCCATGACCCGGTACCCCATCGCTTTGACCACAGCGACCAGCACAGCGGCTGATACCAATTGTGCCAGCGGACCCGCAAATGCGATCCAAAGTTCCGCCCCGGGGCTGAGCCGTGGAGGTGCAAAAGACGAGGCAAAACCACCGTAATTGTTTGTGCTTCGAGGCACCGCGAGACCGCCAAAGTGGTACAGAACCAACGAGGATTCGATTCCAAATTGGCGAAACGCGAATGCGTGACCAAGTTCGTGAATGAGGATGGAAACGAGCATGCAGAGAGCCCAAAGCAGCAACAGTGGCAAACGCCCCGGACTACCTTCCATCCGGTCAAATCCCTGGACCAAATACCAACCGAATACGGCTGCTCCCAGCCAAAACGTCCATGCGATTCGGATCGGGAATCCGAATAGCTGGAAGTTCACGTCGTAGGGAGATTCGTCGGGTTGTTGCAGCAGCATCGGATTGGTGGACGGGTGAGTATGTGGGGAGTGTGTTTGGATGTTTGCACAAAGTGATTTCGATCAAGCAGCGTTCATCTTCGGATGAGTCCGCTGGGCAACCAAGATCACTTCAAGTTTTCGAGCAAGAAAGACCAGAGGTCGGCGTACTCGTCGATCTTCTTGCTGGTTGGTGTGCCAGCTCCGTGACCTGCCCGTGTTTCGATGCGGATCAACACCGGGTTGTCGCACGACTGAGCTGCCTGCAACGCCGCGGCGAACTTGAAGCTGTGTCCAGGCACCACGCGGTCATCTCGGTCCGCCGTGGTCACCATCGTGGCCGGGTAACACGTTCCAGGTTTCAAATTGTGCAGCGGGCTGTACGACAACAGGTTGTCAATTTGAGTTTCATCGTCGCTGCTACCAAACTCGCTGACCCAAGCCCAACCGATCGTGAACTTGTGGTATCGCAGCATGTCCATCACACCGACTGCCGGCAAACACGCACCAAACAAATCAGGTCGCTGAGTCATCACGGCTCCGATCAACAAACCACCATTGCTGCCGCCTCGGACGCCCAGTCGCTCGCGGCTGGTGATGCCCATGTCGATCAAGTGTTCCGAGGCTGCGATGAAGTCGTCAAAGACGTTTTGTTTCTTCAGCTGCATGCCGGCTTCGTGCCATTCACGACCGTACTCCCCACCGCCGCGAAGGTTGGCGACGGCGTAGACACCACCTGCATCCAACCACCCGGCGATGCCAGGCGAATACGAAGGCGTCAGTGAGATGTTGAAACCACCGTAGGCGTACAGCAACGTGCGGTTGCTGCCGTCCATCGGTGCATCTTTGTGGCGTGTGATCAGGATTGGCACCTTGGTGCCGTCTTTGCTGGTGCAGAAGACTTGTTCGGTCGTGTACTGGCTGACGTCGAAGGCAACCTCGGGCATGATCGCCAATTCGGATTCACCGGTCGCCACGTCAACGCGATGGATACTCGGCGGCGTGACGTAGTTGGTGAACGAAAAGAACGTCTCCGTGGAATCTTGTCGGCCACCCAAGCCGCCCACGGAACCTTTGCCGGGCAATTCCAGCGGTCCCATCGGAGATCCATCGAGTGAAAAGCGTTCGACTTGGTTGAGTGCGTCGGCCAAGTAGTTCGCAAAGAAGACTTCGCTGAGCAGTGAAACGTGTTCCAGGACATGTTCGCTCTGCGGGATGACTTCTTCCCAGCCCGCTCGATCGGCAGGTTCATCGACGTTGTCGTCGGTGCGTTTGGCGTGCTCGGCCACGTCCAAGCTGATCACACGGCGACGGGGAGCCTCGTGGTCGGTCAGGAAGTACAGCGTCGATCCTTCCGAGCCGACGAAGCTGTAGTCGGCATCAAAGCCCATGATCAATCCGCGAACGGGCGCGTCGTCGATTGTCAGGTCTTGGATGAACACCTGGGTCTTCGGCTCGGTGCCCTTCCAGTTTGAAATCACGAGGTACCGGCCGTCTTCGGTGACCGACCCGCCAAAGCCCCATTTGGGATGGTCGGGACGCTTCATGACCAGTTTGTCTTCGGATTGAGGCGTGCCCAACTGATGCAAGTACATCATTTGGTTGTCGTTGGTCCCGGTCAGTTCTTCGCCTTCGGCGGGTTCGGCGTATCGTGAATAGTAGAACCCGTCGCCATCGGGAGTCCAGGAGATGCCGCTGAACTTGGACCACTGGATCAGATCGTCGGTGTCTTTGCCGGTCGCGACGTCACGCACTCGCCAAGTCCGCCAATCACTGCCGCCATCGGCGATCGCATAGGCGAGGTACTTGCCGTCTTCGCTGGGCACCCACGACGCGAGCGACATCGTTCCGTCTTCGCTCAGCTTGTTCGGGTCCAGCAACACTTCGCGGTTGGCTTCCCACTGCGAAGGTGGCACATCGGTAGGCGTGCGATAAAGGACGCTTTGGTTCTGCAGCCCATCGTTGAAGGTGTAGAAGTACGTGTCGCCTCGTTTAGCGGGCAAACCAGTTCGGGAGTAATCCCACAACGCTTCCAACCGGGCTCGCATCGTTTCGCGTTGCGGCAAAGATTGCAAGTAACTCTGCGTGACCTTGTTCTCCGCTTCGACCCAAGCCGCTGTTTCATCGCTCTCGACGTCTTCCAACCAGCGATACGGGTCGCTCACTTCGCGACCGTGGTAGTTGTCAACGATCTCGTCGCGACGGCTGACGGGATACTCTAACTTCATGCGTGAACTCGAAACGGTGGGTTCATCCGCCTGCGCGGCAGGATGGAACGGGGAATAGATGCAAAGGCCAGCGAAGACACCGACGGAAAACGCCGCCAACGTTTTGCGAAGGCGGGCGTCACGTTGGATAACAGTCATGTTGAAGATCTCGTCGTACATCGTGGAATGCGGCGGTACTGAAACGATTGCCAAAACGCATCAAAGCGTTTCAGCGGGCGGGGATGTTTTGGTCAATGAAATCAAGTGCCTGGGCCGGTGGTTTCTGGGGTCGCTTCGTCGAGTGGCAATTCCACCAGTTGTCGACGGCGATCGATTTCGTCTTCGTCCAATCCAGACTTTTGAAGCTGCTCGAGCAAGAACTCTTCGGCCATCGCGATTGCGGATGGCGTGCGGCTGATTCGAACTTTGATGCCGCTGGAGTCGCCGGGTGCGGACTCGACTGCCGAAACCAATTCTTCGAGTGCCAAGGCTTTTCGTTGTTCTGGTTGGTTGGCGTCCGTGACGACCAGGAAACTCTCTTCGGAGATCAGGATGTCGACGATCTCCGGTGCGACGACCGGCAGTTGTGGTTCCGAATCAGGTTCCGTTTCTGAGTCGTCCGATGTGTCTTCTTCCGAAGCGACAATTGCGTCAAGAATCGCGGACGAGCCATCCGGTTCAGTTGAAACCGAGGGGGCTTCTCCGCTTTGAAAGCCCAGTCCAAAGTCCAGGAATTGACTGGCGATCAACAAAGCAATTCCACCACCAACGGCCAACGGGATTCGTTTACGCATCGTCTGGGTTTCCCTGAAGTGGGGTGAGGTTTTCGGTTTCGGTGGACGGTTTCACTTCGTCCACGTTGCTTGTTTGTTCAGGTGCCTGTGCCGCACCGAGGACGGTGTACTCAAAACGGCTGGTCGGCGTGTCGGCTCGCAATCGTTCCAGTGTAGCGGGCATGGCATCGATCAGCGGTTGATACACGCCGGCGACGCTTCGCGGAGCGTAGGAAACGAGCACGACGACGAGCCCCTTGGGCTGGGGCGATTGTTTGTACGCGGCGAACAATCGGTCGGCGATTTCCTGCGTGCGTTGGGCTTGGCGTCGACTTTCCAGTCGAAACGTTTCGGTGTGTCCAGAAGCGTCGAAGACCACGTCCCCAGTTTCGCGAGCGTGAACAGTCCACACTTCGGCGCGCTTGAGCAGTTCATCGTGTCCAACCAAGAAACGAATGAGCGTGTTGGGATCGGCGGAAGCCAGTTGGCGCGAACGTTCGATCGCTCGAGCGATGACGTCTCCTGAATCAGAGGTGGAGCGCGGGCGGGATTGTTCACTGGAGTCCGCGTCCAGGTTCAACCAGCCCTGCAGCATCTCAACAGCGCGGGTGATGTCTTGCATATCTGATTGCTGCGTCGCCAGTGACATGTTGCGATCCGCGATCGCTTGATCACGTTCGGCTCGCCACATCGTTTGTTCGTCCAGCAAAGCCTGGCGTTCCTGTTCGATCTCTTGGGTTTGTTCCTGAGATGTTTCGCGCATCTCCAGGAACTGAGCGAACACGATGATCAGCAGCAGATCCATCAACGGTGTCAGTTGAAACCGAGTTCGTCGACGGCCGACGGTGGCAGCGTTGGATGTGGTTTCGCTGGCGAGGGACACCGGTTCACTCACGTTGTCGCTTCCGTTGCGGGTGAGGTCGGCATCGCGTTGGGGGCCACGCGATCCGCGGGGCCAAGTTCTCGTTTGGCTTTCGACGCCGTTTCGCGAACGTGCAAACGGTTTTCGGAAAGCTTTGCAAATCCTGGTTCAACGAAGCTGTTGATCAGCATCAATGTGATCGCCGACGCAAGTCCTGCGAAGGTTGACCAGATCGCGTCGCCAAAGCGTGTCACGATCACACCCACGCTGGCTTGATCATCGGAAGCGAGCGCGGCACCGATGGCCAAGATCGTGCCAAGCACACCGGCCAGCGGGTAGGCTTCGATCATTGTCCGCGCGACATTCCAGGCCGTTTCGAAACGAAGCGAATGCAAGTAATCGCGACGTTCGTCCAGGATTCGCATGCGCTGACTCAGTGCCATGCGATTGGGTGAACCGGAGGGTTCGACCAAGACGTCATGGATGTCAGCCAAACACGCCTCGACTTGGTCGGATGCGTGAGCGTCATGGTCCATTCGGCTGCGGTTGGGAAGCGAATCCGTGAACCGCTGCAGTGTTTGCACGATCTTCTTGCGGTCGCTTCGTGCCCACATGGCCAGCACAAAGAAAAATAACACGTGTGCCAACGCGGCGACCACGATGGCAACAGTCGAGTAGGACGAGATCAGCTCTAGCATGGCCAGTTGTTCAGGCGGTGGAAGATGACTTCAACCAGCGTACCTGATACGGAGCCATCGCGATGGGGGCGTTCTGATCAAGCGACTCGTCCGACAACACGTCAAACGCAAAATCGCTCGGCAAGTCCGCTGGATCGATCTGGCGTTTTTCGCCTGAGAGATTGGCCAGGACGCACAACGGAGGCTGCCCCTCGTTTTGTCGCACGAATCCGAGCATTCCATCCGTTGGCAATTCCAAGACGGTTTGCGATGCATTGGGGTGAAACTGAGTTTGTTGCTTTCGCACGCTCAACAGATGCCGGTAGCCGTTGGCAACGAGTTGTTGCAACGAACCGGTGTCGGCAAGTGCCGCTTCCAGTTCGGCTCGCTCGTATTTGTGGCGATTGATGCGACGAGGGATGCCCGATGCTTCAACGCCAGCAATGTCATTGGGTGACCCCACCAACGAGTGGAAGTAAACCGCGGGGACGCCAGCCATGGACAGCATGATCGCTTGTGTGGCCAAGAATCGTTTCGCGTGTTCGGTCGCGGGCACCGTTGTTCGATCAGCGACGGCTTCCAGGTAGGTGATGTTCAGCTCATACGGGCTTTGTGAACCATCGGGTTTGGTTCGCATTCCGATCCGGCCGCCGTGTGACTTCGCGATTTCAACGAGCGCGTCCACGCGTTCTTGCGGCAGGATGCCTTCGGCCGGCCGGACACCGATGCCGTCGTGCGATGCGGTGAAGTTGAAATAGGTCACTTGGTCGGTTGGCAAATCAAGCGATCGCATCCAGTTTTGAAGCACGCCCGTGTCGCCGCTGTGAATCGCGTCGAGCAGCAGCGGCGGCAAGCTGAACTGGTAAACCATGTGGGCTTCATCGGTGCCGTCGCCGAAGTAGGAGATGTTCTCCGCATGAGGCACATTGGTTTCCGTCAGCACAATCGTTCCCGGTGCGGCAACATCAAGCACGTGACGCATCAGACGGACCGCGGCGTGAGTTTGCGGCAGGTGCAAGCACGACGTGCCGAGCTCTTTCCATAAAAACGCGATCGCATCGAGCCGGATGATGCGAGCACCTCGGCGAGCGTACTCGACCAACGTTTCCAGCATCGCCAACATCACATGTGGGTTGGCGTAATTCAGGTCAACTTGATCGGCGCTGAAAGTGGTCCACACATGACGCTTGCCCGATGCGGAATCAAATTCGGTCAGCAGCGGCAAGCTGCGAGGCCGGACGACTTCGGAAAGGTCTTCCGATGGATCGGCGGTGGAGTAGAAGTCCTTGTATTCCGGTTCGTCGTTCAAGAAGCATTGGAACCAACGATGTTTCTGCGACGAGTGATTGAGCACGAGGTCGTACATCAGGTCAAAGCGTTCTCCCAAACGTTTGATGTCGTCCCAGTCGCCCGATTCTGGATCGACCGCCAAGTAATCCGCGACTGAAAATCCATCGTCGCTGGTCGAGGGACAGAACGGCAACAAGTGAACGCAGCGGATCAGTTCGTCGAGATTGTGATCCAACAGGAATTGCCGCTGAGCATCGAGCGGCGACTTGCCCGATTCGCGAATTTGATCAGCGTAGGTGATCATCACGACATCGCGATGATCCCACAATTCGTCGGGAGAGGAGGGATCGTTGGATTGGTCAAAACACCGTTGCAAGCCTTCGGCGAGCACGTCAGGAACGTGCCCGTACACATCGGTGATCCGTGACCGAGTGACGTCGTCGATGGTTGAGCTCACAAGTTGTCCTGCCCGGTGAAGTTGGTAACGAGGGCTCGCAGTTTGCGCCGCAGCACCCCGTAGGAAAAGAAAGCACGGCCGATCTCGTAATTGAAATCAACCATCTCATCTCGGAACGCTTTGTCGCGGATGATCCGCTCCACCTTCGACACGACGTCCTTGGTCAAGTAGCCATCCATGGAGATGACTTTCGCCCCTTTGGGCTCGATGTCGGCGACGTAAATCGAATAACGATTTACCAACAACGGTTTGCGATAATAGAACGCTTCCAACAAAGCGTTCCCGAACCCTTCGTAGATACTCGGGTACGTGATGAAGTCGGCTTGCGCGTACGCATCGCCCAACGTGTAGATGCGATTGCCATCGGCATCGATGGCTCGTTTGTCGCCGACCTGGTGATCACACAAACGCAGATCAACGCCGCTGCTTTCGGCCAAATCCATCAGCACCTGCAGGTATTCGTTGCCTTCGTCACCGCTGGCGTGGGAGATCACCAGTTTGCACTTGTCGTTCTTGAGTGCCGCGACCAACGCGATGGCATGCTCGATGCCTTTGCGAGGTACAACGCGAGTCGGTTGTAAGAACAGGATGTCGTCATCGTCCAATCCGATGTCTTTGCGGAAGTGGGACGAGTACTCGTCGGCTTGCGGTGGTTCGTTTTCAAAGTCCAACACGTTGGGCACCAAGATCGACGAGACACCGCGACGGTGCGACAAGTCTTCTTGAGCGAACGAGTTGATCGTCACGTTTTGGATTTGTGGCAACGCGGGTGGGAACGCCATCCACAACATGTCGGTCACGGCCGAGACGCTGAACCGATCACGCTCCCAATAGAAATCGTGGTGGTGAGCGATCGTGGGAAAGCCCGTTTCCGCGATGAAGTTGGTCAGCGCAACACCGAGCGGCAAGTTCATCGGGATGCACAATGCGTTTTGGACGATCAGCAGATCCAGATCGAATCGACGCGTGAATTCGTAAAGCGTTTTCTTCAGGTAGTCAGCCAGCGTGTAGATTCGCTGGGTGACGTCGGGCGTGCGTGTCCGAGTCCCAAACGCGCGGCGGTTGATCCATTCGATGTCAGGATGGCCGAAGTAAGCGTGAGGCACGACCATCGACGTCGCTTTGTCACGGTCGCTCTGTCCCGAGTACCAGTGGCTGACGTGGCCGTTGTCCCACAGAACCTGGGCCCATTTCGCGCTCTCGAGCGACACCCCATCGGTGCCGGCGAAACGTGTTCCCACAAAGCCGATTTGGACGCCCATCGTTGATGTCACTCATGCGTGTGTCGTCTGGCGGTAGAACGTCGAGAAAACGTTCTGTCACAGACACTCTACTATCTGTTCCCAGCGTGTCAGCACCATGTCAGGGAAACAATTTTGACAACGGGCATCCTCGGTGCGTAATCGCAAGCTACGGCCGTCGCCAGCAAACAAAGCCGTTCGCAGCCCAAACTGCTTCGCCGCCCAAACATCGTTGAGCATGTCATTGCCAACGTACAGCACTTGATCCGGCGAAATCCCGAGTGAACTGAGGTGTCGCATCGCACGATCAAACAGCAATGGGCCCGGCTTGGCCGCTCGATAGCGATAGGAAAAATGACACGCGTTGAGGTCGAACACGGATGACAGATCGCCCGCAATCATTCTTTCTGCCGAATCGCTTGACGTGTCACGCTTTGCGTCCTGCGGATGGCTCGTCATCAATGCTCGAACGATCAGCGGAGTGTAGAACTGAGCGTTGCTAACAATCCCCAGTCGGCGACCTTTTTCTTGCATCGCCATCAATGCTTCGTGAGCTCCGGGCATCGGCCAAACCGGATTGGAGCGGCCTTCCACGCCACAAATCCAAGCCACCAAAATTTTTGAATTTGTCGCCAAATCAGCCCGGCCGTTCGACTGCAGCACCCGTCGCCAAATCTCCAGGATGTCCACTTCGGGCTTCGGATTCGTCTCGGAACGAGCCGCCTCATTCGTGGCCACGATCTGGTTTCGCAATTGATCGGATGTTGGGATGCCATCGAGGTCTTCGACTCCGGCTTCCGTGGCTGCTTCGCGAATCCATCGATTGGCCGCGTCGTGTTTGGCATCGTCCGCCGTTCCAACGTCGCCGCTGCCGCTGATCACCAGCGTTCCATAGACGTCCAACAGAATCACCTGAATCTCGCTGAGGTCAAATGATTTCGGCTGAGTCAGCGGAACGAGTGCGGGTTCGACCGAGACCGGAGTCGGCTGAAGCGGCACCGATGAAAAGAGAAGGTCCGTCGGTCGTGCGTCGCGGTCGTTGGATGAGTTCACGGGGAAGGCGATTGTTTGGGTTCGAAGTGAGGCGAGTCAATCGTATCGCCCGCACCGCCGGCACGCTGCGCCGATGCATTCGAACCACGCTGTCCAAAACCGTCTTCGACCGATTGGCCGCTGGAGGAGCTTCCGCCACCGCCAAAGGTGCGCATCTGGAAACTTCCCGCGAAACGATTCCGCAACCATCCGCCAATCAGCCTTCGCCCGGGAGGAGTCAACAGCGTGAAGCCGAGTGCATCGGTCAGCAAACCCGGCGTCAGCAACAACGCGGATGCAAACGCGATCATCAACCCATCCTGAATTTCGCGGCTGGGCATCTTGCCTTGCGACATCGCGGATTGGAAACGAAACCAAGTCGCCAAACCTTCGCGGCGAGCCAGGAACGATCCGATCACTCCGGTGATGACGACAATCATCAACGTGGTCAGCCAGCTGGTTGCATCCGCCAAACGCAGCAGCAAAACCAGCTCGATGAAGGGCACGATGATCAGGAGGGCGAGGAGTCGAAAGAACATCAATTCGGGCTCAAACGAAGGGGGGAATCCACTGCCAACTTGGCAAGAGAATCGGGTAAGATCCTGTCCAATACGTTGCCGTTGCGATTCTCGTTCCGCAAACCGGCATCGCCCGCCTCGAATCCCCCCGTCTCTCTCGCTTTTTCCATGCGTTTTATGAATTCCCTCGCGTTTCTGCGGTCTCGATCCACTCGCACGGCCAGGTTGGTCCCGACCCAGCGGCCGGAATCTTCCCAGGCTCGAAGCATGCCGTCTTTGGTCGTTCTATTTTTAATTTCCGTCGCGTTTTCTCTGACGCTGACTGGTCGGAACGCTTCGGCGATGGACCCGTCCAAGCTACCTGCCAAAACACGTTTGGCGTTTGTGGGCAACGGAACGGCGCAGCGAATGAGCCTTTTCGGGCACTTGGAAACGATGCTGCATTTGCGAACCAGCGACAATCCGCTGGTCATTCGCAACTTTGGCTGGCCGACCGATGAAGTCGCCAAGCAACAGCGGCCAGGCAATTACACCGTCATCGACGACCCGTTCAAAGTCTTTGCACCGCAAGCGTTCCTGTGTTTCTTCGGCATGAACGAATCGTTCGTCGGAGACGACGCGGAACAAATCGCGAAATTTGAGGCGGACTACCACGCTTACCTGGATGGTTTGGCAGAACAGTTTGCCGGAGACGGACGACCGGTCCAGTTCGCTTTGGTCACGCCGATCGCATTCGAGCCCAGCGGAAATCCATTGCAACCGGATGGTTCGCTCCACAACCGTTACTTGGCCGCCTACGCAGACGCGGTCAAACGAGTCGGCAAGCAACGTGAGCTGGATGTTGTTGATGTGTTCACTCCGACCGCCGAGCTGTTTCAACAAGAATCCGGTTGTCAGTTCACCACCAATGGCATGCACTTGAACGAAGCCGGCGATGAAGCTGTGTCGCTGATGATCGATGCGGCACTGTTCGACGGTGCGGGACCTGCTGTGGGAGCAGAACGTTTCGAATCGATGCGGCAAGTCGTCAACGACAAAGCTTGGTTGCACCAACAAGACTATCGAATGTTGAACGGTTGGTATGTCTACGGCGGACGACGCACCTGGGACACGGAAACGTTCCCCGGTGAGTTCCAAAAGATCCGCAAAATGGTCGAGGTTCGCGATCAACACTTGTGGGACATGTCCGCAGGTCGTGATGTACCGGACGAAGTGGACGATTCGAAGACCGGTGAAGTCTTCATTCCCGAAACCATGTTCGGTTCTCGCGACGATGGCTTTCGTGAGATGCGTGAGCCCAAGACGCTGGAGTACCCGACGCCGGAACAGTCGATCTCTCAGATGGAAATCCCCGAAGGGTTCGAGGTCGAATGTTTCGCGAGCGAGAAAGACTTTCCTGAACTGGCCAACCCAACTCAGATCGCTTTCGACCAACGTGGTCGGTTGTGGGTGTCGTGCATGGTCAACTACCCGCAGTGGTTGCCGGGCAGCAGTCGCCCAAGTGACCGTTTGCTGATCTTCGAAGACACCGACGGCGATGGCAAAGCGGACGAGTGCAAACCGTTCTATGACAAGCTGATTTGCCCGACCGGATTTGAATTTTACAAAGACGGCGTGTTGGTCATCGACGAGCCACACATCCTGTTTTTGCGTGACACCGACGGCGACGACGTGGCCGATGAAGTCACGCACATGCTGGACGGAATCGGAACCGACGACACTCACCATGCGATGGGCGCATGGGAGTATTCCAATGGCGGTCGCCTGCACATGCAGGAAGGCATCGCGATGTCGACGACGGTCGAAACACCTTGGGGACCCGTCCGCGAAGCGGGTGCATCGGGCAGCTACGTTTGGGACTTGGAAAGCCTGCGTTTGACGCACTTCCGTACGCCTGGTCAGTACAACCCTTGGTGCCTCGTCTTTGATCAATATGGCAACGGGATTGTTGGCGACGGCACGAACGCCCAGCACCACTGGACGAACGCGTTGTCGGGCGGCGAGGTGCGTTCGCGAAAAACGTTGGAGCCAATTTTTAACAACCACGGAATTCGCCCGGCGGCAGGCAACGAAATCCTGCACTCACGTCAGTTCCCAGAAGAGTTCCGCAATCGTTTGATCTACGCCTGTGTGATCAACATGCACGGGATGCCGGCGTTCGAAATTCGCGACCAAGATGATGAAGCGGGTTTGACCGGCGAGCGAACCGATGACTTGTTGGTCAGCACGGATATGTTCTTCCGTCCCGTTGATCCAAAGATCGGACCGGATGGAGCGTTGTGGTTTGGTGATTGGTGCAACGCCCTGATCGGTCACATGCAGTACTCGCAACGAGATCCAAACCGCGATCACGAACACGGCCGGATTTACCGGATGCGTCACAAAGAACGTCCTTTGCTCGACGTTGTGACCCAGTCGGATTTGCCGACCATCGAGGTGATGGATCAATTGTTGGCGTTCGAGACGCGAACCCGTTACCGTGCTCGTCGAGCTCTGCTCAGCCGTCCCGCCGACGAAGTGGTTGCCGCATCGAAGCAATGGTTGCAGGACAATCCGACTGCCGAAGCGGCTCTTGAAATCCTTTGGGTACAGGAAGCGTTCCACAACGTCGAGTTGGATCTCGCGAGAAAAGTCCTGGCGGAAGGCAACTTCCAACAACGTGCCGCCGCGACCCACGTCGTTGGCAACGAATGGCGTTTTCTGTCCGGCAACGAACAAGCCAACTCACCGGATCAAATCGAATTGTCGGTCGATCTTCCGTTCGTGCAGTTCCTTCTGGAAGCCGGCCGAGACGACCACGCTCGCGTGCGACTTGAATCGCTTCGAGCTGCCAGCCTGATGGATCATCCCGTTGGTGTTCGTGTGGCTTTGGCCGGTATCGATCGACCTGCCGACAAATGGATTCAGTACGTCTTGGAACACACCATGTCGGCACTGTCGACGCACTGGGATGGCGACTCAGCCGAGATCCAAGAACTGATTGGCTCGTTGCCACCCAAGGCAGCGGAATACTTGAAGGAGTACAAAATCGCGACCGGTCCAGGCGCGGAAGTCTATCGGCCATTGAAGATTCTGGCCGATGTCGATGCCAAGCAAGAGGACCAATTGGTCGCATTGCAAAAGGTTGTCGCAGCGTCTCGCGGAAATGCCGAGACCGGCGCCAAAGTGTTCCAGCGTGTTTGTTCCGCCTGTCACCTGCACGGCAAGCTTGGCAAAGAGTTCGGGCCGGAACTCACCAAGATTGGCGAACGAATGACAAAGGAACATATCATCCGTTCGATCGTGTGGCCCAACGAGGAAATCGCCAAGGGGTACGAGACCGTCATGATTTTGACCTATGACGGCGAAGCCATCGGCGGCTTCATCCTGAAGGAAGACGACGAGACGATCTCGTTGGGAATCGCCGACGGCAAAACCAAAGTGATCGACAAGGAAGAGATCGAGATTCGCAAACCGATGAAGGCCAGCAGCATGCCCGAGGGCCTGACCGAAACGGTTGCTCCGAGTGAGTTTTTGGATCTGTTGGCCTTCTTGGGTGGTGAGTGGATCGCGACCAACCCGAACACCGATTACCCTCTTCGCAAAGATGGGGATCTGATCGAGGTGACTCGTGATTCAATGATCAGTGTGCCTGGCGATTGGCCTGCCGTTTGGAACCGCGAAGCGGAGCACTTGTTCAGCGGAGAAGGCGTGCGAAAAGATCGTTTCGCAGTTCACTCGAAACAGCCCGCTACCGATCCCGCGGTGATTCTTCGGTTGGCGAACCCGGCCGAATTGGTACGTGGAAAAATCACGAACCGTCGTGACGAGGAGTTCCACGACCGAGCCAAGGGATTGGCCGTTTGGACGTCCAACGACGGAAAGGATTGGACGCGTGTTTGGAAGAGCGACGCACCGCAGGCCGAATGGAAGGTCGAACTTCCCGAGGGCACGGTCGCGAGCTACATCAAAATTGGCTTGGAAGGAACGGGCATCTTCCACATCGATCGCGCGGTCTTCTTCGGTCGTCCGGTGAAGGGCGAGTGAACCAGCCGTCGACCTCGTGATCGTTTGGCAATGAAACGAAAAAAGGCCCGCTTGAAATCAGTTCGATGATTTCAGGCGGGCCTTTTCGTTTTCGCGGTTGGTTCTTTCGCGGATCAGTCTTCTTTGGGAACACCGATTTCACGAACTCGCAAACCGAACTTGTCACCAATCTTGACGGTTTCGCCGGTGGCGATTGGGTGTCCACCCGCACGCAGCGTCAGCGGCCGATCGCAGTGCACGTCAAAGGTCAGCATCGAACCGGGCACCAAGGCCAGGATCTTGCGAAGCGGCTCCTTTTTCTCCGCCAACGTGACGTTGACGGTGGTGCGGATCTTCAGAACCTTCTCCTTGTACATCGATGATGTCGGAGGACTGGGTTCGGTCGGCTTGTCTTCGGTTGCGTTCTCGCTCATTCTTCCTTGTATCCTGACACATCGTTTATCGACCGGAATCATCCATGAAATCAACCGTTTTATTCCTCTCTGGCGATTTGATTTTTGCCTCGCGAGTTCGTGCCGCCTGCGAATCGGCTGACAAAACGTTTTCGTTGGCCGGGCGATTGCCGGAAGAACCCAACGAAGACGTCGGATGGGTCATTGTTGACCTGTCGACTCGCAACGGAGTCGTCGCGGAGCTCATGCCAACAGTTTCACGGGTGTGTCCCGAGGCTCGCGTGGTCGCATATGGACCGCACGTGCAAGTCGCCCGATTGAAGGGAGCCCGCGAGGCCGGCGTGCCAACGGTGCTGACACGAGGCCAGTTCGACGCCGGGTTGTCGTCCTTGTTCGCCGACTGAAGTGAGTGTCCGCCCTGAAAGGCGATGTCCAGTTGGGAAGCGTCCTGCGAGCACCACCGCCGCTGTCTCACCAAGTGCTTTTGACTCGGTTGAGTTGCAGCTTTTCCAAGGCAACCTTTCCACCTCGAGTGAAAAGACGAACGGACTCATCGTCGGGGGTGAAGGCAAACTGCTCGCTGTAGGAGAACACGCCCCCGGCCGAGAAGACTTCCAACGAGCTCCAGTCGACCAGCATGCGGATGGTGAGCTTGTTGTCGTCGTCCGGTTTGAGTGGCTTTCCTAGCAACAGTTGCTTCTCAATGTCGTAGACGATTTCTTTGTTGGCGATTTGGAAGACAAGTTGATCGGCGTTGGTGTCGCTCAGATCAAACGTGGCGGTCAAGTCAAACGCCTCCGCGCGAACGTCCTTCAGCAGCCCACCATTTTCATCCTGCGATGTGATCGTTTTGTTGGTCCAAGTCGTAGTGTCTTGGTAAATCGTCTTGATCGCTTGTATCGGTGTGCGGGTGACTTTCATCTTTCCTTCGTGAGTGACCAAGCCAATTTTCACTGGGAAGGTTGCGTTACGTTCCCACGGGCTTTCGCCAATGCCGCCGTTCCAGTGATCGTTCCAAGCGATTTGAATGACATCGCCCGAGGGAAGGTTGGGCCGAAAGAAGGTTTGGCCGGCGTAGAAGTCCGGTCCAACATCCATGACCAGGGTTTCTTGTTCCGGTGTGAAGCGAACTCCGTCAAATTGGCCAACCAAGTAGGAACCGTTCGCGTCGTGGAGGACCCACTTCTTGTTGTCAGTGTTTCCATCAAGTGGCAATTCAAACATGTCCGGGCACTCGAACCCAAAGTCGATGTTGCTGAGCTGTTTCCACTCGACCAAATCATCCGACCCATAGAGCGTCGTTCCGTTCTCGTACAAAGCGAGGATCCACTTGTTGGTCGGTTCGTGGAAGAACACACACGGGTCGCGGGGATCGGCTCCTTTGGTTCGATTGGCAACCGGATTGCCGGAGTAGTCATGCCAGGTGGTTCCGCCATCGTTGCTCCATGCTATGCAGGTTCCCGCCTTGGTTCCGGTGTAGATCATCACCATGGCTTCTTTGGTTGACCCGGTGATCTTTTTGGCGGTCTCTCCGGAGATCACCACGCCACTTCCGGAGTAGACCTGTGCTCCGCTGACATTGCGTTCGGCTTCCGCGGGCAAGAATGATTCTTGCGGGATGAGTGCAACGCCTTCGTCTTCCCAGTGCAGCAGATCGGGGCTGGTCGCATAGCCACCGTGGCGAATCGCTTTGCCCCACTGATACAGCATGTGGTACTGGCCATCGGCGTAAATCAACGCGTTGATGTCGTTCATCCACTCCGATTTGGGGCTGAAGTGAAACTGATTGCGGTAGTCTTCTTGGTAGTCGATTCCGGCGGGGTGAGGATCGTATTGAGACTGGACGAAGGAAGCCGGAAGCACACAACCAAGAACCGTCGTGATGGCAACCAAAAGGCGATGTGGGGTGTTCATAGATGGTGGGGACAGTTGGGGTGGGATGGGGAACCGCGTCAGTATAGCTGGCTGGCGGAGCCGTCTCGCGCGGGTACACTGCGGGCCCGCCCGGCGGATGCGAAGTTGCCCAGAGGTAGCCAATTCGCGGGTGCAGACGAACTCGTTCTTTCTCTCTCTGGTTGAATTTGATGACGCACGATGTTTACGCGGTTGGCAATGCTCTCGTTGACATTCAGACAATGGTTGCCGACGACTTGCTGTCGGAATTGAAGCTCGACAAAGGCATCATGACGCTGGTCGACGACGAAAAACAAGCGACCGTGCTGAGCCGATTTGACCTGCCGTCGCTGTCTCGCTGTGCAGGTGGTTCCGCCGCCAACACGATCGCTGCGGTCGCGGACTTTGGTGGCAAAGCCGCGTTCGTTGGCAAGATCGGTGACGACGAAACCGGGCAATTCTTCTTGAAAGACTTGCGGGCTCTCGGGGTCACCATCGACGTCGATCCGCAGCCGGGCACGCCAAGCGGAACGTGTGCCGTGTTGATCACCGAAGACGCTCAGCGAACCATGCTGACGAACTTGGCCGCGTCGACCGCGTTGTCAGAAGCGGACATCGACGAAGAGGTGATCGCGGCCAGCAAGTACGTCTACATCGAAGGTTACTTGTTCACCGGCGAACAAACCAAAGCGGCCGCTTACAAAGCGATTGAGCTGGCAAAGAAGAACGATGTCAAAGTCGCCTTCACCGCCTCGGATCCATTCCTCGTCAACATGATGAAGGATGAGATGTGGGACCTGATTCGTGGCCCCGTCGATTTGTTCTTCTGCAACGAAGAAGAGGCCAAGAGCCTGACCGGTCTGGATGACCCCATCGCCTGTGCGAACAAGATCCACGAGTCGGCTGAGAACGTCGCGATGACGCTTGGACCAAACGGTTCGATCCTGATGCACGGCGGCGAAGCGATTCCCGTCGAAGGCGTGAAGGTCAAAGCGATCGACACGACGGGAGCAGGTGACATGTACGCCGGCGGCATCTTGTACGGCATCACCAACGGTTTGGATTGGCGTCAGTCAGGCCACTTGGCTTCGCACGCCGCCGCTCGTGTGGTCGCTCAAATGGGCGCTCGACTGGCCACCCCATTCACCGCCGAAGAAGTCAAACAGTTGACTGATTTGACCGTGTGAGCTGAAGCCTGCTCAAGAACCAAATCGAAAACGCACCTGCGAGCGACTCGCAGGTGCGTTTTTTCGTTGGGTCGTTTGACATCAGCTACTGAAGTTTCTTGACCGCAGCGACAACGTCGGTTGGCTCGGCCCGTTTCTTGTAGTCCGCATCCAAGAACGCGTAGGTGATCTTCCCGTCTGTGTTGATCACGTAGGTCGCAGCAAGAGGCAGTTCC
Organism: Rhodopirellula bahusiensis; assembly: GCF_002727185.1. Classification (NCBI taxonomy): domain Bacteria; kingdom Pseudomonadati; phylum Planctomycetota; class Planctomycetia; order Pirellulales; family Pirellulaceae; genus Rhodopirellula; species Rhodopirellula bahusiensis. The sequence continues at coordinate 49,196 of NZ_NIZW01000034.1, read as the reverse complement.
ATCGCGTCGTTGCCGTTGAACTTGGCGAGTTGCAGTTTGTCTCGATAGATCGGGACAATGGATTCGGGCAAGTCGAACACGATGCCGAATTTCTTCGCGAGCTCGTTGTTGCGGTCGTGCAAGACCAGCATATCGAGGTCGTTTGTTTCCGCCGTTTCCTTCGCCTTGTCAGGGAGTTCAGGCGTCAGGACAATCAGCTTTGCACCGGCACCTTCAATCGCGGAGAGTTGTTTTTGCATCGCTCGCAATTGCAGGTTGCAGTACGGGCACCATCCGCCGCGGTACCACATCAAGATGACCGGGCTTTCGGACCACACTTCGCTGAGCGTGACTTCGTTTTCGTCCCAGCCTTTCAAGGTCGCACCGGCGGCTGAATCGCCGACTTGCTTGGCGGACTTTTCAATGCCGCTGGCACGGACTTGGTCGACTCCACCTTGGAACGTCTTCAGGACTTCTGCCGGGTAGCGTTTGGTCGCGTTTTCGGCAGTTTGCTTCAGTTGTGAGGACAGGCTTGTGTCCGAGGATTCGTCAGCGTGAGTTTGAGTGGACATGACCATCGCGGGCAAGAAGGCGGCGCAAAAGAACAGGCTGAGACGCATGGGTTCGCAACGTTGAACTGGAAAGGAAGAGAAGATTGGCAACAGTTTGGGAATGTCTGCTGCCGAAGATGCTCCGCCAATTCCGACGAGTGCGCGCCGCCCAAAATCCTCGCGAATCGCTGATTAGAGTGGGGAGTCAGCGCTCCACCAATTCAATTTTTGCGAACGCAAGGCGAAAGGTTTCTTCGGTCTCTTCGAATTGAATTTTCGCAGTCCGTTTGGGCCCTTTTCCGGTGAGGGCGATGATCGTCCCTTCGCCATATTCGTTGTGGCGGACCGTGCTGCCTTCGCGGTAAGCACCCAGCGGCGTGACGCCGGATTGCAGCAGATCACTGGCCGTCTTGAGTTCGGTTTGAATGGAAACCTTGGGCTTCTTTTTCTTCGGTGGCGGCACGTCGTCGTGATACAAATCCGGAATCGCGGATTGGTCCGTCATCGGTAGGATGCGTGGTCCATCGGCCACGTCAGTTTGACCAGCAGGGCCGGTGTCGGTGACCGCAGCGGGCTCTTGGACCAGATCCCACGAGTCCGGGTATTCGTCGTCATAGGCATCGTCAAAGAAGTTGCGACTTCCTTTGACTTCGACGACTTGCATTTCATCACGAGGCAACTCGCCCAGGAACATGCTGGGGATCGCCGGTTGGTTTTCGCCACGAAAGCTTCGCAGTTTCGCGTAGCTGATCTGCAGCCATTTCTCGGCTCGAGTGACGCCCACGAATAGGAGGCGACGTTCCTCTTCGAGCTGAGTCTCGTCTTCTTTGCTGCGGCGGTGCGGCAGCAGGTTGTCTTCGACTGCGATGATGAATACGCGAGGGAATTCCAACCCTTTCGCCGCGTGCAAAGTCATCAAGGTCACACGGTTGTTGGAGTCTTCAAATGCGTCGGTGTCCGACACCAATGCGACCTGTTCCAAGAACGCTTCGAGTGAACCGTCTTCCGGGTGCATCTGATCAAACTCGACAGCCGCCGAGATGAATTCATCGACGTTGGCGATCGGGTTGTTGTCTTGTTGTTCAGGCGTCGTGCGTTCGAGGTAAGCAACAAACTTGATCTCTTCGATCAGGTACCGCAGTAGATCTTCCAGCGTCGCGGTCGCTTTGATGGACAGTCGGTCATAGAGACGGATGAACGATGTCACCAGCGTTTTTGCTCGCTTCGATAGCGAATCAATTTCGTCGACACGGCGAGCGGCGTCCAACATTGGAATGCGGTGGTCGTCGGCAAAACGCTGGAGCCGTTCCAGCGTCTTGGCACCGATTCCTCGCGTCGGCGTGTTGATCACTCGTTGCAACGCGACGTCGTGACGGGGATTGTTGATCAGGTGCAAATACGCCAGCAGATCCTTGATCTCTTTGCGTTGATAGAACTCCAGTCCGTTGACGATCTGATACGGGATGCCACGATTTCGCAGGGCGTGTTCGATCGATCGCGTCAGCGCGTTCATCCGGCACATGATCGCGAAATCTCGCGGTTCGGCATTGCCCGCGATCATTTGGTTGGCGATCTCATCGGCGATGCCGTCGGCTTCTTTGTAACCGTCCTCGTACTGTCGCAGCGTGACCGCTTCGCCGGTTGGGTTGTCGGTGAACAGGTTCTTCTGCTTGCGACGGCGGTTGTGCCGAATCAGTTGATCGGCGACACGAAGGATCTCGGGTGAGCTGCGATAGTTTTGTTCCAAGCGAACCGTTTTGACGCTCGGGTAATCCTTTTCAAAATCCAGAATGTTGTTCAGGTCGGCGCCACGCCAGCCATAGACCGATTGATCGGGGTCGCCCGTCACGGCGAGGTTGGGATGATCAACCGAGAGTGCTCGCACGATCGCGTACTGAGCCAAGTTTGTGTCTTGGTACTCGTCGACCATGATGTACTTGAGCTTCTCGTCCAAGTTCGATCGCACCTCGGGGTTTTCCCGCAGCAACCGAGCGAAGTGGAAGAGCAAATCATCGAAGTCGACCGCGTTGGCGGTCAGCAATTGTTGTTGATAAACCGGGTAGACCTTCGCTGCGACGGTGTCGCCAGCGCGGCCGGTTTGTTGAGCCATGATCTCGGGAGTGATCAGCCGGTTCTTGGCATTGGAGATCGCCGATGCGATTTGCTCGGGCGAGGTGTGGCTGGTCGATACACCAGCGGCCGCGACCGCACGCTTCATCGCGGATTTTGAGTCGGACGAATCGTAGATCGAGTAGTTCTCGGCCAAGCCGACCATCGGTGCGTAACGCCGAAGCTGTTGTGCGCAGAACCGGTGGAACGTGCCCATCCAGACTGGTTGGTTGGGGGCGAGCAGATTGACTCGCGACCGCATTTCGTCCGCGGCTTTGTTGGTAAAGGTCAACGCCGCGATTTGCCACGGGCGGATCCCGCTTTGCAGCATGTACGCAATGCGGTGGGTGACGACGCGAGTTTTACCGCTGCCGGGTCCGGCGATGATCAGCAGAGGTCCGTCGATGTGCTGGACCGCTTCGGCTTGTGCGTCGGTCAAGTCTTTTGTGATGGCATCCATGACGCAAGATTAGCGTTCCCAGGGGAACTGGGCAACGCAAACAGGGGACCGACCCGATGGCCGATCCCCTGTGCGAGATTTTCAGAGAGTGATTGGTTGGCGGTAGTCCGCCGATCGAATCACCACATGTATTCTAGACCAGCCGCGAAACCGTTCAGGGTCAGCGAGGTTTCCGACGCGGTTGGGGCCGACACACCCGCACCGTTATTCTGGAAATCGTCGATGAAACTATTGTCTAGTGGAGCTGCCATCACGTCTTCAATTGTCAGCAAGTGGTACGAACCACGCAGAGACAGTGAGTGCGAGAATCGGTAGATACCAGTCGCTTGGAAGTCCAAGATGAAGGTACCGTCCTGTCCATTTGATTCGCGCGTTTCGAGTCCGCCTGGTGTCGTGCCGATCCGAGCCGTTTGGTCAAAGTCGTTTTGAACCCAAGCACCTTTGACTTCCGCACCCAGCTGAATTCCTGGATGGGCGTTCCACCACAGGTCGACGCCAGCTTGAGGACCAAAGAATCGGTTGTCGATGTCGAAGCTTTGCTGGAAATCGGCGATCGTGCTGGCGGGAGTCCCCGAGCCGTTGAATGCGAATGCGTTGTCAAAGACGACGTGCCGCAGACCGAGCAACCAAGACCCTTGGAAGCGACCGTAGGGGCCGACTGTCCGACGACGGTAGTTGATTTCGTAGCTATCAAATTCCGATCGTGAACTGATCTGTTGGAAGTCCGCCAGGTTGGCGTAGCCGCCTCCAGGAGTCGTTCCGTATCCGGAGTAGATCGAGGTCAGGCTGCTCGTCGCGCTGGTGGCACTGGCGGAGCCTTCCCATTCTTGGCCGCCCATGTAGGTGAACTCGACATTCGAGCCCGCACCGAAGATCAGTGCGAACGAGATGCGAGCACCTGCTTCCAGATCATCGTCACCTAGGTCGTCCTGCGTCAGAACTGGATTGTCGGCAACATTCGGCGTGCCGGTGGTTCCGTCGTTGGTCAAGACGCGACCGTCGGCGAACCCGTCCAGTTCCTGAGTCAGAAACAATCCTTCCACCGAAACGTCGTACCAGCGTTGGGCTGATTTGCCGGCTTCGGAGTAAGGTCGCATGGCTTCGGAAAGTGCTGCCAATCCGCCGCCGATGTGGGCTGCCAGAATGCCAAAGTCGGTGCTGCCTGGGCCGCACTCGTTGAGGCTACCGAGCAAGCCGCCTTGGCCGAGGGAGCCGTTGGTCAGGCAAGAGCCCATTCCACCGCAGGCACCGCATCCGCCACCGCCGCATGATCCACAGCAATCGCCCATCACAGCGGGCAATAGACCTTGGAAGTTGCTACCGCATTCGCCGCTGGTGCAACCGGAGTCACCACAGCCGCAATTCATCGTGTCGCATCCGGCAGCGTACCCGCCGCCGAGGAAGCCACCGCCTTGATAACCGACTGGCATCACACCATTGGGTGCGTAACCAGGTTGTGGGTATCCCGCAGGAGCGTAGCCAGCCGAACCAAATCCACCGGGCATCATCAGCGGAGCCGATGGCAAGGTGGTGGCGATCGACTGAGCACCTGGCATCGAGCCCGGTGGCATCGACATGGCGGGCATGCCGTCGACCATTCCTGCTGGTTGAACACCGGGAGGCAGCATGAAGCCGCTCGCCGCGTAGTCCATTTCATCACCCGCAGTGGGTGGAGCCGCCGCGACTGGCGTGGCAACTGCGGCGGCGATCAAGCCTCCACAGACCAAGTCGCGAAGCTTTCGTAATTTAACCGTCACGCTTTCGCTGAATGATTCCGTCATCCCATTGTCCTCAAGGGTCACACGCAGTCCGGTTCTTTGGTTGGGTCCGGGTTTGATTTGGGGATCGGGGGTCTGGGCCATCATGGGTTGCTCGTTTCTTTGCCTGGCAATTCGTCGCATTGCAATCGTCTCCGCGGTCACAAAGACCCCAAAATCCCCCCGGGGGTCCCGCTCACGCGAGGACGCCCAGCCATAAAAATGTCCTGTGGCTGTTGAGTTGCTGAATGCTCCAAAGGATTTTGCATCCAACGACCCCGCCGTTGTGGACCGTTCCGCCGTGGACCGAGGTTGAAAGCGTTTCCGGGGAAGACTGCCGCCAAATTGGGGGCAACACCGCGGAAAAGGAGTTCAATCTCGAACGAAGAAACCGTTCCAGGCGGAGTTATCGGCACAACTTCCAGCAAACATTCGGTAATTCCGGAACAATCGGACCAACCCGAGTGACCGGTGCAACGATTCCAGGCGGTCTGGAACACGAATTGCCCCTACCTGAGCGTGGATTCGCTGCCTGCCATCGAGGCAGGATGTGAATTCAACGCAAAGATGACTTTGACATTTGGGGCGAATCCGCGATAATACGCACGTCGTAGCGTTTTCCCTTAATGGCCTTTACGGGCGTCTGAAGGCACTTTGTGGGCTTGTCCTGTCAACGCTCGTCCCCGTGAATGTGAATTCGTTTTGGCGGTTATTCGCTTGGCGAAACGCATTTGTAAGTAGACTGAGTGCTACTCATACTCTTTTTTGATCGATCCTCCATGAACTTTTCAACTTCCGCAGCGGTCGCTGATTCGAAGGTGGATTCGGGAAACGTTTTCACCAGCGAACCCATCGCTGAACAAACCGACGAGCAGTTGGTCGCGAAATATCGCACCAGCGGCCGTCGCGATATTTATGAAACCCTGATGCGCCGCTATGAACGTGAGATTTACGCGTATCTGCGTCGCTACATCGGTAACGCCGAAATGGCTGAAGATGCCTTCCAAGGCACCTTTTTGCAGGTTCACTTGAAGTGCAACCAGTTTGATTTGACCCGCCGTTTTCGACCTTGGCTGTACGCCATCGCGACCAACCAAGCGATCGACGTTCAACGTCGTAACAAGCGTCACCGAATGGTCAGCTTGGATCGCCCCGCAAGCGGCCAAGAAGACGATCGTGGCGGCAGTTGGTCAGAAAAGCTGGAAGGAGCCATTACCGACCCATTGGCGGCGGCTTCGAAAGAAGAAAACGGTCGCTGGGTGCATCACGCCGTCGAATCACTCGGTGAACCGATGCAGCAGGTCGTGGAATTGGTTTACTACCAGGGCCTGAAATACCGTGAGGCAGCGGAAATCCTGGGAATTCCGGTCGGGACCGTCAAAAGCCGTTTGCACGCCGCAGTCAATCGTTTGAGCGGTTTGTGGGACGACAGCCACGACGGCGAGCGAGAGGTCGAAGAACAACCTGGCGTCTGATCTCTGGAAACCATTGTTCGCGGCTTTTCAGCCGTGATTTGAACGCAAGCGACACTTCGGTGTCGCTTTTTTTCTGCGCTGACCGCGGCGATCGGACGAACCACGCGAGCGATCCTTTCGTCTGATTGAGTGGGCCAGGCTTGGCTGCGAAACATCGGAATCTTCGTTCGCAGTACGACCGGAGGTTCGGTCCTCAACCGACCCGCTCGAACACTCATGCTGCCCGGGCCGTAATCTTTAGGGTCGGGCCCGAACTGCAGGGTTGGCCCTCCGTTTTTCGCGTTTCTTTTCCGCTTACGCAACGTCCTTTGTGATGCAAGAAGATCTTCTTGGATATCTGCTAGGCGCGCTCGAAGCGGACGAAATGCAGCGGGTGGAAAAGCTTTTGCGGGAAAGCCCTGAGGCCAGAGAAATGCTGGCCGATTTGGAACGCAAACTTGGGCCGCTTCACGACGATTGTGAGATCGTCGAACCGCCGCCCACTGACCTGGTTGCTCGAACGCTCGACGCTCTGCCGCCGCTTCCGCCGATGCCCGGCGCCGAACCCGATCAACCGACGACACCCGCCGAATCCAAAGTGTCCGCGCCGGTGACACCGAAATTGTCTCCGGTTATGGAAGGTTCTGATTCACTCGCGTGGACTTGGCGAGATTGGGTCGGCTCGTTCACAGCCGCCTGCATCATGCTGGCGATCGCACTGCCGTCGATGGTGGAAGGTCGCTTCATGGCTCGCAAGCAGGCTTGTCAGGATAACCTGAGACAACTTGGCATGGCGATGACTCAGTATGTCACTCGCAACGCCGAAGCGCGTCTGCCATCGGTCGAGTCCACCGGCTATCAAGCCTTCGCCGGCGTCTACGCGCCGCGTTTGCATGCGGCTGGTTTGATGACGAATTCACGTTCGACACTTTGCCCCTCGATTCGCTCGTCTGATTTTTTGAATGCGGGCGGTTTGCAAATGGTCGATGGCGATTTCGAACCTGAAGATGGGACGGAAGAAGTGCCCACCATGGTGACACTTCGGATGCTCGACGAGGCCGCTCGGGATCTGAATCATTTCGCGGTGGCAGGTGCGACAACGGCGGAAGAACAAGCGGCAGGGCAACGAGCGATTGCTCGGTTGCAATGGCTGCAACAAACCGCCGGTGGTCACTACGCTTACACGCTCGGTGTTCGTGATGGCGAAGAGTTTGCGTCCCCGCGGTTTCAAGGGCGTTCATCGTTTGCTGTGATGAGTGACGCTGCTGTGATGAAAGTCGTGGACCGTGTCGTCGACGAGGAAGGCTGGGCTCGTGCCGCTTCGCCGTCGCAGGATGGACTGATCAGTCACGGTGGCCGCGGCATCAATGTCCTCTACGAAGACGGCCGCGTTCGCTTCATCCCGGGAGAGTCCTTGAACCAATTGATGGACCATCCATTGGTCAATCATGACGGTCGCCCGGAAGCAGGCGTGAACATCGATGACGCGTCACTCGCACCCAGTTGGCAAGCACCGTTCGTCCACGCTCGCCAGCGCTGAAGCATCCGCTGAGTTGGCTTTTGTGGCTTGTCGATTTTGAATTGCCCCAAAATGCGACCTTCTGGCCCCTGAAGACTGGAACTCCAGGCAGAGGCACCGCATCCTAGAGAGTGGTTTCAAAATGTGCGGTTCGGCAGCGGCGAGGAGATTATGCAAGGCGGATGGAAATTTGGTTGGTGGGCCGTTCTGATCGGCTCGTGGCTCACTGGTGCCGTGTGCATCGCCGATGAGCCTCGTCTTTGGTCTGATCGCAGCGGCAAGTTCAGCACGCAGGCCGAGTTCATTCAATTGGAGAACGGCGTCGTCCGTTTGAGAAAAAATGACGGTTCCGTCATCGATGTGCCGCTGAGCAAACTCAGTCCCGCTGACCAAAGATTCGTCGCGAGGAGTCGCAATGCCTCCCGTTCACGCGGTGATTCTGGGACCGTTCGTTTCGGTGACAGGAACCAATCCAAGGCTTCGGTGCGTGATGGGAACGCGGCTGCTGGTGACTTGGACGCGATCGCGGATTCGGTCGTCATGATCTCGACGAACGACATCATGGGAGCTTCCGGTTTCGGCAGCGGTTTTGTGATCGGACCGAATTGGATTGCCACCAATCATCATGTGGTCGAACAGGCGATGCGAGCCGAAGTTCGCTTTCGTGACGGAACCACGACCCAGGTGCAGGGGTGTGTCGCGATTGATGAAGGACGCGATCTTGCGATTCTCAAAGTGGACTCCATTCCGGCGGGCATTCGACCTTTGCAAAGTCGTCGTGACGCGAGCCTCCCTTTGGGGATGTCGGTCGTTGCCATTGGGCACCCGCAAGGTTTCAGCCACACGATCAGTCGCGGGAATGTCAACGCGTTGCGCCGAACGGTGGAATTGCCGATGACGGTTCAGCAAGATCTGAAGGCGAATGCCAACACCAACTGGATCCAAACGGATGCTGTGATTTCCAACGGCAGCAGCGGTGGTCCCATCTTGGATTCGAATGGTGCTGTGATTGGTATCGCAACTTGGATCATTCCGGGGGAACAACTTGGTTTTGCCGTCCACGTTTCACACCTGGTGGAACTGATGGGACAAAGTCGTTCGGCTAAGAAGCTGATTCCCTTTCCACTTCACGCGCCAACCGATCATCCGATGGTGCCGCTGGAGGACGAGTTGGCAAAGATCATGAATCAAATCTCTCGCAGAATCGAAGAGGTGATGGTTCGCGATTTGGAGAGCGTTGATTTCGAAGACTTGCATCTGGCAAAGGAATTTGTTCCGCGGTTCAGAGAGTTGGCCGCCTCCCAACCGAAGACCCGAGTCGCGTTCCAGGCTCTCTTTGCGGCGTTGCAATTGGCGGCGACCGGGCCGGATTCGGTGCAACCTCAGACCGAGCCCATTATTCAGCAACTGCGACGAGATCACTTTCGAGAGGAGGGCATGAAGTATGTCGCCTTCAGCTTGGTGCCGGTCGATCACGATGCTGCCAGAGACTTCATGAAGGAATTGGTGCAGCGCGGTTCGCACGCGGATACCAAAGCTTGTTCAGCGTTGGCATTGGCGATCCATCTGAAGAACCACTCCACTGAACCGATGAAAGATGAGGACCGGGAGCTTGTGATGCGGTTGTTGAAGTATGTCGTCAACAGTGAAACGCAGGCGGAGCTAAAAGGCGAATCGATTCTTGAAATTGCTGAGTCCATTCACCATGCGGTCGAGCATTTGACGATTGGCGTGATGCCACCCGCGTTGGCTGCGAAAACGACGGATGGCCAATCCGTCTCGCTTGATGCGAAGCCAGGCGTGGCGAAACTGGTGGTGTTTTCCGCTTCGTGGTGTGGACCGAGCGAACGCTTGTACCCCCACCTCCGTTACTACCGCCATCTCTACAACGAGGACCAACTTCAGATCATTGGGGTTTACGGTGATGACAAGCAAACCGTCGAACAGCTTCAGCAAATCGGGAAGGTCAATTGGCCTTCCATCTCACAACCGGCCTCGGATGCCATCTTCGATTTGTGGCAAGTTCGTTCGTTGCCGACGGTGTACTTGTTGGATCAAGACGGCGTCATTCAGTTCATTTCGGTTGGCTATCCGGGAAGAAGGCTCGATCAAGAAGTTTCGAAGTTGCTCGCCCCGACCGGCAACGAGAAAGTTGCGGGAACGCAGGCCGTGCCTCCCGTGATAATTGTGACACCCGTGCCCCAGCGAGTTGAGCTCGCGCCCCGACCTGAATCGGCACCGACGGATGCTCCATCATCGGACGTCGCATCCACACCAACTGTCGCCCCCACACCGGAAACGGCCCCCGCACCCAAAGTCGCGGTCACACCCAAAACTCATCTGTCCGAGAAGTTGGATGCACCAGATCGGAATCCTTCACCAACTGCGTCGGCCAGCAGTTCGATGGGAAGTGCCGATCGGATTGCGAAAGCCTACGACAAGAGTTTGGTGCATGACTCAAGGCCGCTGGATCTGTCTGGCGTCGTCAATTGTGGATTGGACTCGGGCAACACCGGAATGCCGCTAGATCATCTTCGTGGAGTCCCAAAGGGCGATGTCACGATGGCCGGGATCCCGTTTCAAATCTTGGACGAGTTTGTCCAATTGAAGGGCCGGTATCGCCGCCAACAGTATCCCAAGTCTGTCAGTGTGCCCGTTGATCAAGCATTCGATTATTTATTCATGCTCAACGGGTGCAAACAATGGCAGATGGATGGGCAGTCGTTCGTCGCGACTGTGACGTTTGTCTACGACGATGGCACCAAGGCGCATCAGTTGTTGACATACGGTGAACACTTGAGTGATAACTGGGTTTTCGGCGAGCCGCAGGATTTACCGCATGCAGAGGTGGCTTGGACCGGAACCAACGAGGCGATCCAGAAGAAGCCAGGCTGGACTCTGACGCTGTACGCGATGCGTGTGAAGAACCCGCGTCCGGAACAGACGGTCAGGGAAGTGATTTACGAATCCAACCTAGCGGGCGCGATTGCTCCGTTTGCAGTCGCAATGACAGTTGCCAACTACGACTGACTCAGTTCGGCTTGCCGGAGAGCTTCTACCAAAGCTGAAATTTGTTCCAGGTTCAGCTCTTCGGCGCGAGCGGTCTCGCCGTGGCCCAGTCGCCCGAGGATCTCGTCGATCGTCGGTTTGTCCAAGCGACCTTTCATCGCGCTGATCACGACACTGCGCAGAAATTTGCGTCGATGGAAGAACAAGGCTCGAACGGTTTGGTGGAAGTACTTCAAGTCCGGAATCGCGTTGCGACGCTCGTGATCGACGTCGAGACGCACGATCGCCGAGTCGACTTTGGGACGCGGCCAAAACACCGTCGGTGGAAGGATGCGAACGATTTCGGCGCGGCAGGTAGCTTGAATCCAAATGCTCAGTGCGCCGTAGTCCTTCGAACCAGGGCCAGCGACCATGCGTTCGCCGAGTTCCTTTTGAATCGTGACCACGATGCGGTCTGGCGGCGGGTCTTGGTGCAGCAGGTTGCTGACGATTGGTGTCGCGACGTTGTAGGGCAAGTTCGCGACCAACATGAATTTGCTGTCGTCGGGCAAGCGTGACTTGGCATCGCGAATCGATTCCATGATGTCATCGCGAAACGTGCTTTTGTTCTTGAGCGCGTCGCCTTGAATCATCTTCACGTGTGGGAACGGAGCGAGTTCCTCGGACGCGAGCTGATAGAGATTCTGATCGATCTCAACGGTCAGGATCGCGCCGGCTTGAGCCGCCATGATCGAGGTCAGCGAGCCAACTCCGGTGCCGATTTCTAGAACGATGTCGCTTGGACCGATCTCGGCCGAGCGAGCAATCAGCTCGACCAAGTTCAAGTCGATCAAAAAGTTCTGACCGTACTTAGACACCGGGCGCAGTCCGGCGGCCGTCAAGCGTTTGGACAGGTACGTCGCAGTTTGCCGTGAGCCGCGAGAAGCGTTGTTCGAACGCGCTGGAGGTTGAGGCGGTGCGACGGGAGGAGTGGGATCGATTTCGTCACTCATGATTGCGGACTCCAAGGTGTGTTGGGGGATGAGGCGGCGGTGTCCGCGCTGGTTTGGTCGTTGGCGTTTCCGAATTGCAAAGTTCGTTGCACGTACTTGGCCAACAAGTCGGTTTCTAAATTGATGCGGTCTCCGACTTGGCGGCCTCCCAGTGTGGTGGCGTCCAACGTGTGTGGGATCAGTGCGACCGTGAAATAGTCTGCTCCGACATCGACGACCGTCAGGCTGATGCCGTCAACCGCGATGCTTCCCTTGGCAACGATCTGTTGTGCGAAGGGAGCGGGAACCGAGAATTTCAAATTCGCCCATGGTGGGTCGTCGACTCGTTCGATCAGTTGGCCGACGCAGTCGACGTGGCCGGTGACGTAGTGGCCACCCATGCGATCACCAACCGCCAGCGATCGTTCCAAGTTGACTGAGGAGCCTGTCTTGAGTTCGCCGAGATTGGTTCGGCTGAGGGTTTCTTCACCGGCCTCGAAGGCCAACTCGGCGCCGTCAATTTCGACAACGGTCAGGCAGCAACCGTTGATCGCGATGCTATCGCCCAGCTTCACGTCCCGAGTCGGATCGGCGTCCCGGAAGGAGGGGGCGGCGATCACCAGGCGTCTTCCGGGTGGTTGTTCGACCACAGCAGAAATTTGACCGACGGATTCGACGAGACCGGTGAACATGACGGCGAATTGAGAAGATGGAGGCAAGTGGCGGGAATCACGGCTGGAAACCTGGCAAAAACGCAGGGAATCGGTGCCGGGTGGTCAGTTTCCGGGGCATTGGACAGAATACCGCCCGATCGGACAACGTCCGCCTTTTCCAAATCAAATTTTGCGGCCTTCTTCTGGGCCGAATTCCGTTCCCTCGCAAATTCATAGTGAACCCATGACACTGATCGAATCGATTCACGCTCGGCAAATCTTGGACAGCCGCGGCAACCCAACCGTCGAGTGCGAAGTCACGTTGATGGACGGTGCCGCCGGTCGCGCCGCCGTGCCCAGCGGAGCCAGCACCGGGATGCACGAAGCCTGGGAATTGCGAGACGGCGACAAGTCCGTCTTCATGGGCAAAGGCGTCACGACCGCTGTCAAAAACGTCAACACGAAAATCGCCGATGCCCTGGAAGGCATGGACGCAACCGACCAAGCCGCGGTTGACCAAGCGATGATCGAATTGGACGGCACGCCCAACAAAAAAGAACTCGGTGCCAACGCGATCCTCGGCGTTTCGCTGGCCGTCGCTCACGCCGCGGCTGCTTCGACCAACCAGCCTTTGTTCCGCTACCTCGGTGGTGCTGGTGCTCGCATGTTGCCCGCTCCGATGATGAACATCATCAACGGTGGTGAACACGCCGACAACGGTGTCGACATCCAAGAGTTCATGGTCATGCCATTGGGCTTCGAACGCTTCAGCGATGCACTGCGTTGCGGAACCGAGATCTTCCACAACCTGAAAAAGGTTTTGTCGGAAAAGGGATACAGCACCGCGGTTGGCGACGAAGGCGGTTTCGCACCTGACTTGAAGAGCAACCAAGAAGCTCTCGACGTGATCATGACCGCGATCGACAAGGCGGGCTACAAAGCTGGCGAACAAGTCTGGATCGCTTTGGATGCAGCTTCGACCGAGTTCTACGACAAATCGTCGGCCAAGTACTCGTTGGACAACAACCAAATGTCGGGCGATGAAATGGTCGACTTCTTGGCCGGTTGGTGCGACAAGTACCCGATCTGCAGCATCGAAGACGGATGCGACGAAGACGATTGGGAAACTTGGAAGAAACTGACGACCAAGATCGGTGACAAGGTTCAGTTGGTCGGCGATGACTTGTTCGTCACCAACGTCGAGCGTCTGCAACGCGGTATCGACGAAGGGATCGCCAATAGCATCCTCATCAAGGTCAACCAAATCGGAACGATGACTGAAACCATCGACGCGATTCAGCTCGCTCATCGCAATGGCTACACCTCGGTCAGCAGCCACCGGAGTGGTGAAACAGAAGATTCGACCATCGCTGACTTGGCCGTTGCCATGTCGACCGGCCAAATCAAAACCGGATCAGCCAGCCGCAGCGACCGAATGGCCAAGTACAACCAATTGCTCCGCATCGAAGAACTGCTGGGCGACGCCGCTCAGTACGGCGGACCATTGTTCGCCAAGCGAATCACCGGCTGATCGCCGAATTCACGATGAAATGATTCAGCAAGCGGAGTCCCAGTGGCTCCGCTTTTTTATTGGATCGGTCACATACAGTTTTGACGCTCGATGACCGTACGATGGACTTCCAAGTCCGTCGATGCCCAGTCGGTATCCGTTCAGACCGGTTGCGTCGTGGAAACCAGTGCTAACGCACTGCGGCTAATGTTTGAGTGCCCTCGCATCGTTTGCTCTGGGCTCCAAACGCCGCTCAGTTCTTCATTCCCCTTCGCTGATTCCCGCCAATCCGATCGCTTCATCGACGATCAGTGTCGGGATTCCGCCACGGATCGGATACAGGCGATCGACCTGGGAATTGACCAATCCACCTTCGATTGGATCGATCACGCGTTCATCCAATTGATCACGCGCGGTGCCGTCTGTGATCGCTTTGTTGACCCTCTGGATGAGGGGATCGTCAGCCAAAGTGAGCTGACCACCGTCTGCTGGACAGCGCAAGATAGGCAAGATATCCGGGGTGATCATGGAGGGCTTCTTGGGGTTTCAAAAGTTTGACTTCAAACGCGGTGAGCGTCCCACCGAATCCTAATCTCGGCAAACTACTTTTCTTGGGGCGGCCTTGCCATGCCCGATCCCACCTGCAGACGAAGGATTGTCATGCGGAATTCCAATCGGACGAACAAGTTCACTGTTGGTTTCTTGGTCGCGGGGGCATCGTTGTCCTTGACCACTGCGGTTTCCGCTCAGGACGGCGGCGATTTGCACGCCGACCCAGCGACCGGGATCGTGTACCGGAAACAAATTCGCCAGGTCCAGCGCCCGGTCAGCGAAGTCCAGATGAAGACTCGCGAGCAAACCGTTTACACGCCCAAAGCGGTCACCGAAACCAAACCTGTCGCTCGCACATCTTACGTGCCCGTGACCACAATGATGCTGCGTCCGCATTTGGAAGGTCGTTGGAACCCGTTCCGCCAACCGACGGTGGCTTACCGGCACGTTCCAGAAACCCGCTGGGAAGCACGCTCGGAGGTCTACCACCAGACCGAAACTCGCGTGAAATGGGAACCCGAAACCAAGTTGGTGCAAGTTCCCGAGCGGACGTTGCGGATGCAGAACGATCAAGTCGTCCAGTACGAACCAGTCGGCCAATTGGCGACGCAAGCACAATCGCTGGCATCGACATCCAACATCCGCCCCGAAATCGCGTCACGCTTGCGTCCGATCGATTCCAACGCACCGATCCAGCCGATCACCACGGGAGCTGACCAAGTCGCCGCAGCATCACTGGCAACAAGAGAACGTCCACGTTCATCGCTGCAATCAGGAATGCGGGCCACCGAACTAGCCCCATCCAACCCAAGCATCTACGGCCCACCCACCACGGGAACCACCGTCGCAGGCCTGCCCGTCATCAGCGTCTGGCGGTGAGGCTGCACTGAAGCGACGCTGTTGACGTTTAGCGGTTGCTTCTGCGGCGTTGGAAGGCGACAGAGCCTGTTCCAAGCATCCCAAGAATGGCAAGGGTGCTTGGTTCGGGGACCGCCGTTACATTCAGCGTGGTGGTGCCGAACCTGGTTGCAGCAGAATCGTTCGTTGTCGAAATGAACGTTCCTTGTGCAAGGCCGGAAAAGTCTCCTGACAACGTCACGTTTCCGTTTACGGAGTACAGGTCGCCATCTTGGAATTCATTGGTGGCATCTGCCAACAAGATCAAGTCGTCGGAAGCTGCCTGCTCATCAAAGAAAATTTGTGAGTAGGATCTGGAAAATGTTGCCCCAGAACCCGGACGAAGTATCTCAATCACAATCGGGGTAGAGAAGTTCAGGGGGATATCAGAAACGACCAGCGAATCGAACACATCACCAAAATCGTCGAAGTCGATGTTGCCAGTTTGTCCGTCAGCGATCGTTCCAGATCCGGCAATGGAGAAGTTGGCCCCAGTGGAACTCGTGGCGATGTTAATAACTATCGCAGCTTCACATCGCTCCGCGACGGAAGCACTAAAGGCAACTACAAACGATAGTCCTAACAAGTAACTTTTCATCTCGATTTCAAATTCTTGAGTGTCAATAGCAGATGGTTGTTGATGACAGGCTATTCGGATTCTGATTGTTAAAAAGAATAGTTTTGTGTGATTGCATCATGATTAATCGAAACTTAATCAAGTCTAGGCTCTTCGATTCCCCCTGGTCTTGGGGGCGTAGGGGGTTGGTTTCCGTAGGGTTCCGGCTGCTCTACAAGCGGGGTGTCGCTGGTGCATTGGGCTCGGTAGTTGCGTGAGATGCGAGTAATTCTTCGCCGTGTCCAGTTGCTCGGAAATGCGAAAGTCGAGCTGCTCAGAAACAGCGGGATCTATGTTCGCTGTGACTACGATTTTCGGCGTGTGTCTGATTGATAGCGCGAGAGTAGAGCAGTTGTCTCCAACTGTTCCGTCGACACATGTGACGCAGCGTGGTCTCGTGATTTATTCGTGCTTGGCGAACAACGCAGGACGTCAGCCAAACGGTAACGCACTGCTTCGAGAAAGAATGCAGCACACGTTGCGGCTGCTATTGAAGACGCGGAGGTTGTGTCGTTAGTGCTTTTTTTAGGGTGCCAGCCAACTTCCGAATTCTCTACTCACAATCGCGGTTGAGTGAGCTCATCAGAGTAGAGTCGTTGTCCTCAACGGTTCCGCCGCCTCCTTCACCGCCGCGAAAGCCGATCATTCACTCGTGTCTCCCGATCGGTACTCGCCGTTGGCCGCTTCAGTTCCCGGCGGTGCCAATCGATGCATTCCACATTCATCGCCACTTTATTCGCGACCCATGTTGGAAAGGTAAAGACCTGATGAATTGAAGGTGGTCGCACTCGATCGAACTTGGCATCGAGTTCAACGCGTGGCAAGCTTGCTTGCAGTTGGTCTCGAATCAATGCAACCTCGCTTCGATGTTGGTACCGCGATATGTCGCGTCTCAGGAAAGCGATCGCAACTTTCCTACTTGCCACGATTTGCATCCCTGTCTTCCTGATTCATCGCATTGCTTTGCGGTTGGATGACTGGCTGTATCCCTCTTTGCGTGACGTGATCGTCCGCAAACCCTTGTTCATTCTTGGCTTGCCACGAAGCGGAACAACATTGCTGCATCGGTTGATTGCCACCGACCGCCAGCTGTTCACCACCATGCCGCTTTGGGAATTGTTGTTGGCACCCGCGGTCTGCGAGAAAAGTTTGTTGCGGCAAATGCGATCCATCGACCGACGACTGGGAAGCCCGCTGTGGCGGATCTATCTGACTGTCGAACATCGGCTGGTCGGGGCGTTTCAAAACGTCCATTCGACAACCCTGCACTCACCCGAAGAAGACTACCTGGCATTGCTTCCCTTTGGCGGTTGTTTCATCGATGTGATTCGGTCGCCGATGAGCGAACGTGTTTGGAATCTCGCTTACTTCTGCGAACAGCTGGATCGTTCCCGCCAAGCGAAGCTGATGTCGACGTACAAGCGGATCTTGCAACGTCATCTCTACTTCCGAGGGCAACATCAACACCTGTTGGCCAAGAATCCGAGTCTGACGTCTTGGTTGCCGGCACTGGTCGACGAATTTCCGGACGCGTGCGTGATTGGACTCCGCCGCGATCCGGCGCAGTCCGTTCCGTCTCAGCTAAGTTCCCTTCGCGACGGAATGCGGTGGTTCGGGAACGACGTTGCTGACCCTGCCATCGTGGATCGCTTCGTTCATCTGTTGGCTTCTTACTGGCAGATGATGGATCGGGCAAAAGCGGTGCAGCCTCCCGAGCGTTTTCGTCTGATTGAGTACCAGCAACTGATTGGCGACAGTCACGCATTGATAAGCCAGACGATGGACCAGTTTGGTTATTGCCTCTCGGAAGAAGGCGTCTCCGAACTGCAAAAGCATTGTTCGGCTCAGCGACTGTATCGAAGTTCGCATCAATACAACCTGGAAGAGTTTGGGCTTGATCGGCACCAGCTCGATCTCGCCTTTCATCTGGATCGCGAGGCTACCGAACTTGACGCACCGAAGGCGTGGTCACGTGGCCTCACAGCAACTCACTGTTCGCAATGAAATTGGATGTGACGCAATGAAACTCAAAGATTCACACTCAATGCTCGTTAATGCAGTTTCGCCGCCAACGACTCCAATCGCCAGGGATCAACCGTTGCGGATCGTGATTGTGTCCGATGCTGTCGCAGGTCGAAATGGTTTGGGCACGTACTATTTGGATTTGATCGAACACCTGAGGGACCGGGTGGGACACATCAGCTTGATCGGTCCTACATCGGATCGACATTCAGAGCTAGAAGGGATGTCTTTGCCAATGCCGGGCGACAAGACACAAAGGATGGTTTGTCCTCGCGTCGCGGCGTTGAATCGAATGCTGGACGAACGGAATCCGAATTTGGTGATCATCCCCACCATCGGAGCATTTTCGTACTTCGGTTTGCGATACGCCAGTTCCCGACAGATTCCGATGGTGATCGCTCATCACACGAATTTTGATCAGTTGCTTTCGCTTTACTGGCCCGGTTTGGTGGCAAAGCCTCTTGGCTGGATGCTTCGTCAGCTCAACGAATGGTTGATCGGTCAAGCGTCGATGGTTGCATCATTGAATACGGAGGCATACGAAGACGCGGTTGCGCTTGGTGCCCAGCAGGCTCGGATCATGGGGACGCCCATTGCAACCAGTTTTCTGCGAGTCCCACCGGCACCACGCAACGATTCGATTCGACGAGTGATCTTTGTCGGTCGGTTGGCAGCGGAAAAAGGTGTGGAAGAGGTACTCGACTCTGCCAAAAAATATCCGCAGATTGAGTTTGCCATCGCTGGCGATGGGCCCGGTCGCGAGGTCGTGGAAGCGGCCGCCTCGACGCTTCGCAACGTTCGCTACTTGGGTTGGCTGAGTCGCGATCGCGTGCGTGAGGAACTGGATCGTAGCGAGGTGCTGATGTTGCCTTCTGCGATTGAAACCTTTGGAACGGTGGCACTGGAAGCACTCGCACGGGAACGATACGTGTTGTTGCGGAGCGAGTGTGGCATCGCAAAGTGGCCATCACTCGCTTCGGGGCTCTTCTACATCGACGAAGAGGATTCGGTGGCCGATTCGCTCGGCAAGTTGCTGGCAAAACCGGTGGAAGCGAGGGATCAGATCGCTCGACGGAGCTGGGACGCAGTGCATGACTTCAATCAGCACACAATTCGAGTTTGGCTGGAATTCTTGGCTGAAGCGGTTGATCGACATGACGCACCGGGGCTGGAACGCCAGGCTGCATGATTGCCCTTCGAGAGAGTCAGCGAGCCTTGTTCTCCATCCATGATGTGATGCCGGGCACGATGGATGACGTGGGAGAACTGCTCGGTCTGTGTCGCGGGCATGGTGTGGACAAGGTGACGCTCTTGGTGGTGCCGGGGTGCAAATGGCAATCGGCTGACCTGCGGCAACTGCTGACTTGGCAGGCGATGGGATGCGAGTTGGCTGGTCATGGATGGGGGCATCGCTGCCAATCGATTCGCGGTTTGAAACATCGTCTCCACAGCTTCCTGCTTTCGCGTGACGTTGCCGAGCATCTGAGCTTGGACGAACGCGGCATCGTCAGATTGATGAGCGATTGTGCTCAGTGGTTTAGCTGCAATGGATTGGGATGTCCTGAGCTGTACGTTCCTCCAGCCTGGGCGTTTGGCCGTGTTCGCCATGCGATGTTGACCGAGCTTCCCTTTTCCATGATCGAAACTCTAAGCGGCGTCCGGTCCATCAGGCAGTCGCGTCAACAGCTTCTACCGCTGCTAGGGTTTGAAGCCGATACTTGGGCACGAGAATCGGCTCTTCGGTCGTTCAATTCGCTCAACCGAAAGGCAGCGAATCTTTCGAAGAAACCAGTTCGAGTTGCGATCCATCCACAAGATCATCGATTGCGATTGTCGCAGCAACTAAATGAAACGCTTGGTCATCCCTGGAAGCCCGTCAGCTATCGTCAGATGATGGTGGATGGCACCAATTAGCATCCAATTAGCATCTTTGGCGTTAGCTGTTCGAAGCGGCTCCGCACATCGCGAGCAGCTGGTCGCGCCGCGCGAGGGTCTTTTGTTGTGCTTCGGTAGGCTTCTTCTCGTCGACCTGGATTTGCTTCAGCGACGCAGTCGCGAGGTCGGATCGGCGCATGACTTTCAATTGAATTTGCGCCAGTCGCAGACGTGCGTCGTTCGATAACGCAGAGTCTCGATCTGCAATGATTTGTAGTGGGCCTGTTGCGGGGACAAATTGTTTGGCCGCGGCGTAGAGTTTGGCGAGATCAAACAACGTCTTGTCGGATAGGCCTCTCGCGATTGAGAGCTGATCCAGACGAGCAAAGTGCGAGTTCGCAACGCTCAAGCTGCCGCTCGCGATGGCTTGTCGAAGCAGCATCGACAGACGATTGAATTCGGGGTGCGATTGCGACGCGGTCATGGCGGCTTGAGCCGCTGCCGCGGCGTCGTTGGGGCCACGTTTCTTTTTGCCGAGGAATCCGCGTTTGGTTTTCGATTGCTTGGTGGAGGCGGCTTGGCGTTGCGCGAAGGTGGATGTCGAATCGACTTGGGAGTGCTTGTTTGCCAGGGCCGCGGCAACCGGATCGTAGGCGATGGCCGCTTCACGCTGGATCGCTTCGCGGCGTGATGGTGGGCAAAGCCATTCGTATTCCTGTAACCACTCATTGCGGGAGATCACGTCCCAGTTCTCGCAGTCCACCCGGCCGGTGTGGAGCATCCAAAGACCAATCGGAGCGCCGACGAATGCGCCGAGCATGTGCAGCAATCCGGATGAGACCGAGAACCCCGCAAAGAACATTTCGACGACTTGAAGGAACAAGAAGAGCATGGCGAGCGTGACAACCTTCAGTTCAAACGCGAACGCTCGGATGAGTAAGAACAAGCCAAAGATCAAGACACACTCGACGTCGTTCTCCGGTGCCCAGATCAACGCGATCATCATCAGTCCGAACACGGCGGATGAAGCACCCAGCGAAAGGCCTTCGCCGACGATGACCAGCATCATCAGTTGTTCGACGATGCACTCACCAACAGCGATGCCCATGTAAATCGCGAGGAATTTCCAGGCTCCCACCTTGCCCTCAACAATCAGTCCGAATGCCCACAGGAAGAACATGTTGCCCATCAGGTGAAACGGGCCAGCGTGCAGGAAAGCACTGGTCACCCACTGGATCGGGTTGATCGTTTCGTAGGACAGAGCGAAACGTTCCATCGTTTCGAGTTCGATGTTGCCGGTCACCAGTCCCCAGACGCAAACGGCGAACGCGAGCACATTGGCGACGATCAAGCTGACCGTTGCAATCGGCCAGTGATAAATGGGCGCGTCGGTTGAGATGGGGACGAACAGCAAAACGCGCTTCCTTTGGCTGTGGGATGCAAGGCAGTGGGGCCGGAAAAAAGAGGCAATTGCGATCGTAGTCTAACGCGACCGGCATAGGTGGTGGCAGGAAACCACCTGATGTTGGGCGTGCGCTGTTTGTTCCTCGAACTTGGGCCGTCGGAAATTTTGTTCACATGTCTCCGAGCAACTTAGGTACGCATGCTCGCCGCTATCTCGGGCTGCGATTGAATTCGTCCACCGCTAAAAACTTCGCGTGTGGACACGATTGGATCGAAGCTCGATGCCGATTGGCAAACTGTTGCAGAGGCAAGCCACGGCAGCTTCAAATTGACTTAAGATGGGCCGATCCACGGTTGTCTCTTTGCGAATTCCCCGCTTCCAAGGTGCCTTCCGCAGCGCATTTGCCCTCCTTGAAACCTCCCGCCTCGTTTTCCAGTGCCGACTCACATGCAAGACGCAGATACCAATTCCAAGTCCGGTTCCGGTTGGATCGTACAATCGTTGTCGTTGATGATGTTCCTCCAATTCTTTGCGTGGGGAGCTTGGTTCGCGAGTCTTTCCGCCGCGATGGATTCGAATTTATTGGGGGCGTTCATCGGCGGTGCGTATGAGGCTGCACCAATTGCCGCGATCTTTGCCCCGTTGTTCTTGGGGTTGGTCGCCGACCGTTTCTTCGCCAGTGAACGTGTGATGGGGACGCTGATGGTGGTTGGCGGCGTCATCATGCTTTTGATTCCTGGGATCGCAGAGAACGCATCGACGTTCGCGAATGAAACGGCGGATGCGATGCGTGCCGCGGGAACCTACGACGCGGAAGCGTTCAGCGCGTCCCAAGCGGAAGACAACACGGCTGGCAAAACGTTGGTGTGGATGATCTTGGCGTACTTGCTGTGCTACATGCCGACGCTCGGCTTGGGGAACACGATCGCATTCTCGAACATCCCCAGTCAAAATGATTTTCCAAAGATCCGTGTTTGGGGAACGATTGGCTGGATCGTCGCCGGTTTGACCGTCGGAATCTTGGGCTGGTCGTCGTCCTACAACATCTTTTGGTTGGGAGCGTTCAGCTCGCTGGCTCTTGGACTGCTGTGTTTCTTTTTGCCGCACACTCCGCCGCCGCTCAAGGGCAAACCGATGGACATGCGATCGCTGTTCATGGTCGACGCGTTCACGCTTCTCAAAGATTGGAACTTCTTGATCTTCGCGATTTGCTCGACGTTGATTTGCATTCCGTTGGCTTACTACTACGGCATGACCGCGACGTACTTGAGTCAAACCGGATTCGCGGAACCCGCGGCGACAATGACGATCGGGCAGATGTCCGAGATCATTTTCATGTTGTTGATCCCGTTCTTCTTCCGCCGTCTGGGCGTGAAGGTCATGATCCTGGTCGGGATGGCATGTTGGGTGTTGCGTTACGCTCTGTTCGCGTACGGAGCACCGGATCAAGTCACGTGGATGTTGCTCGCCGCGGTCGCTCTGCATGGCATTTGCTATGACTTCTTCTTCGTGACCGGGTTCATGTACACCGACCAGAAAGCACCGCTCGGCATTCGCGGGCAAGCTCAGGGTTTGTTGGTGTTCTTGACCCAAGGTGTCGGCATGTTCTTCGGATATCGAATCATGGCGGGAGGCAGCCTGTTTGGAGTCATTCCGCTTGACTTGACGTTTGGCAACTACGGACAGCAGGTGACCTCATCGCCGACCTACGTGGAAGCGTTGGCGGACGCTCGTGGTGAATCCGCGTCGCTGTCGTTCCTCGAATCATTCACACAAATGTTTTCGCGAGCGTTGCCCGAGGGACTCGACGCCGGAATTTTGGCGGAAACCATGGGGCAATGGAAAGATTTCTGGATGTCTCCCGCCATCATGGCCGCGATCATCTTTGTGATCTTTGCTGTGACGTTCTGGGACCGGACCGAAACAGAACCAGAAGCGGCCGAAGTATCCGCTGCGGAACCGGTGCCGTCTGATCCTGCTGTTTGAGCGACTGGCAGATAAACGCCAAAACCGCAATGTCAGCCGCCGTGCGTTAGCACCGGTTCTTGCAAGGCAGCTGGGCCCAACGGCTATCGGCAAACTGGTGCGATTTGAGAAAGTGATTTGCCCTGACCGCGGGACCCCGCGGTTGGATCCTGCGTTATGATGGAGCGATGAATCTGCGACCAGCCAATCGGTTGTGCCGCAACATCGCGTCGGTAGACGATCGCTTGGTCGGCCACGCGGAACCATTCGGCCACACAGGGCTCTGTCGTGACATTTCCTTTTCGCCTCGGTTTTGAATCGCCCGACTACCTTTGGTGGTTGGTGGCGTTGCCGTTGCTGTGGTGGCTGGGATGGTCACATCTGCGAGTCCTCGGGGCATGGCGACGCGTCTTTGCATTGATCGTCCGGACCGTTGTTTGGGCCGCGATTGTTGCGGCGCTTGCCGGTGTGCAATTGGTTTGGACCAGCGACCGGATCACGGTCATGTACGTGCTGGACCAAAGCGAAAGCATTCCGTCGGCGAAACGCACGGCGATGCTGGATTACGTGATCGAATCGGTTCGTCGGCACCGAAATGCGACACGCGGCGACCGGGCTGGGATCATCGTGTTCGGTCGCGATGCGATGATCGAGATCCCACCGTACGACGACAACGTGCCGCCGATCCGTCGCTTGGAAAGTTTGCTGGAGCGGACCGACGCGACCAATCTGGAAACGGCACTGAATCTCGCTCAGGCTTCCATGCCCGAGGACACGTCACGCCGGATCGTGATTGTGACCGATGGCAATGAGAACATGGGCGAAGCCCGCCGGATTGGCAGCCGGATCGTCGACGCGGGAATCGGGATCGATGTGGTCCCCGTGTTGAAAGAAGCCGGCGGAGAGGTCCTGGTCGAGAAGATCGACCTGCCCTCGAACATTCGAAAGGGCCAACCGTTTGAGGCTCGCATCGTGGTGGACCGCCAAGGTGCGAAGCCAACCGATTCCGATGAGCCAGTGTCGGGGCGATTGCGTGTCAAGCAAAAGGTCGCGGGCGAGGAAGCGTTGTTGTTGGAGCAGACCGTTGAGCTGCAACCGGGAAAGAATGTGTTCCCGTTGCAGCACAAGATCGATCAACCGGCGGCCTACACCTACGAAGCCGAATTCATCGCGGATGAGGACGAAGACGATTCACTGAAGCAGAACAACAGTGCGACGGGCTACACCTACGTTCGCGGCAAGGGCCGCGTGCTTCTGATTCATGGGCCGGAAGACATTGGCGATTTCGAATTGCTGATCGCAACGCTGCGAGATTCCAACATCGAAGTGACGCCGATGCCAACGACGCAGCTCTTTGGATCGCTGGCGGAGCTGCAGCCCTATGACGCGGTGATTTTGGCCGGCGTGGCGCGGGTGTCGGGCGACACGACGCAAACGATCACTTCGTTCAGCGACGACCAAATCGAAATGCTGGTTCGCAACACGCAGCAGCTCGGGGCTGGGTTGCTGATGATCGGCGGTCCGGATTCTTTGGGAGCCGGTGGGTGGACGGGGACGGAGCTTGAAAAAGCGATGCCCGTTGACTTCCAAATCAAGAATACCAAGGTGCAAGGCGTCGGTGCTCTGGCTTTGATCATGCACGCCAGCGAAATGGCGCAGGGCAACTACTGGCAAAAACAGATCTCCATTGCCGCGATCGAACAACTCGGCAGTGCCGATCAGGCCGGCGTGGTGCACTGGACCATAAACGGCGACAAGTGGTTGTGGGGCGGATCCAAAGGCATGTTGGAAGTCGGTCCCAACCGCCGTGCGATGCTTGCCGCGGTTGGGCGGATGACGCCCGGTGACATGCCCGAATTCGACCCAGCGATGCGGATGGCGGTGGCGGGATTGGTTCGATCCGACGCATCAGTCAAGCACCTGATCATCATCAGCGATGGCGACCCAGGAGCACCGACCAACAGTGTCATCAAGGCATTCCAAGACAACAGCATCACGATCAGCACGGTCGCGGTGGAATCGCACGGGTTGTCCGACAGCAGGCGATTGCAGGACATCGCGCGTGCCACGGGCGGCAAGTACTACGCCGTCAAATCCGGGCGTGCATTGCCCGGTATTTTTCAACGCGAAGCACGCCGGGTGACTCGGCCGTTGATCTATGAGCCACCGGGCGGCGTCACGCCTCAGATCATTTACCCGCACCCGATCGTCGATGGCGTGGACTCACTTCCACCCATCACCGGCTTTGTCATGACCCAGGTCAAAGACAGCCCGCTGGTGCAGGTCGTCGCTCAATCACCGAAACCCAGTACACCCGAAAACGCGACGGTCTTGGCGACGTGGACGTATGGTCTCGGGCGTTCCGCTGTTCTGACGACCGACGCGGGGGCACGGTGGACCAACGCTTGGACGGGGTGGCCCGGGTACGAAAAATTGCATTCGCAATTGGTGCGTTGGTTGATGCGACCCACCGGCGACACCGGGCAATTCTCTCTGGCAACTCAGGTGCGAGATGACATGGTCGATGTGATTGTGACCGCGCTGGGCGAAGACGATTCGTTCCTGAACTTCCTGGAAGTCGGTGGCTCCGTGTTGGATCCCGAGCTTCAGCCACTGATGCTGGAAATGGAGCAAACCGCGCCGGGACGCTACGAGGGATCCTTCCCGATCGATCGAGCGGGAACGTACTTCGTCAACGTGATTCCTGGTGATGGGAACGCTCCGCTGTCCGCGGGAGTGACGGTGCCCTACAGCGAAGAGTTCCGGTACCGCGAAACGAACGAAACTTTGATCGCACAGCTGGCATCGATGACACCCGATGGCGGCGAGGCTGGGTTGGTTACCGAACCGTTGGAAGCGACCTTGGACGACGCTCTGCTTTCACGAGACACGTTCCGTGGTGGCTTGCCGTTGGCTCGTCGCATCCGTGATGCGTGGCCTTGGTTCGTGTTGGCCGCGTGCGTGTTGTTCTTCACCGATGTGTTGGTGCGCCGCGTTGCGATCCGATTCGGTTTTTTGAAAACTTGGTGGAATCGGATGGTGGGAGAAGCTCAACCAGAGGCAACGACGGTCGCGAGATTGGATCAACTGCGTCAAACCAAAGAAGACGTCAACAAGCAACGACGCCCGAGTCCGCGGTTCGAACCAGAATCGATCGACATTGGTGGCTCGAAGGAGTCTGGTGTCGACGGACTGGATTCGCCGCTGGGTCGACCCGGTGACTCGCAGGACGCGTCGCGAGGTTCATCGTCCACAAGCGACCAAGATGAGTCTTCGGCGACGAGCTACACCGAGCGATTGCTCGAAGCGAAACGACGGGCGAAGAAGAAATGATGATGCTGGTCTTCGCCGCTTTTGCGGTGCTGCTGATAGGGCTGGAGCTGTTCACCGGCTGCGCGATGCTCGGATGGGCAGCGGACAAGATGGTCGTCGAACGCGAAAAATCGCCTGGCCCCTATTGGTTCGCAATCACACTGCACTCGATTGTGGGCATCGGATTTCCGATCCTGTTCGCGATCTACGGCTAAGTTGCCGATGTTGAGTGAACGGTGCCCGAGCGTTCGTGACGGCCGAGCCATGCCCAGCGGACGGTGGCGTACAGAATCACTGCCGTCAGTGTGCCAGCGGCATCAGCCAGGAAATCCATCACATCAGAATGCCGGCCTCGTACAAACGATTGCGTCAGTTCATCGACGCAGGCGTAGACCAGGCACATGGCCACGATGATTGGGAATCGACGCCACACTCGGGGCGAAGTCGTGCAGTAGCAGAGCAGCGTTGCCAAACCAAAGAATGCCGTGAAGTGCATGACCTTGTCGTTCACCGCAGGAAGCGTCTTTGGAATTTTT
The DNA here is from genome assembly GCF_002727185.1 of Rhodopirellula bahusiensis. Taxonomy (NCBI): domain Bacteria; kingdom Pseudomonadati; phylum Planctomycetota; class Planctomycetia; order Pirellulales; family Pirellulaceae; genus Rhodopirellula; species Rhodopirellula bahusiensis. Next base: position 22,044 of record NZ_NIZW01000034.1, on the reverse strand, counting down.
GGCAGGTGCGTGCCAACAAAAATCGCGATCCAGTAGGCAGCCAACGCGATCACAGCCAGTCGAAAGCCGAGCAGTCGAAGTTTGGTGACCGGTTGCATCAGGCGTGCTCTCGCGAGGACAATGGGCGTCTATGACAATTCGTTCGCTAAAGGTCTCTATCGTGCGTCCGCAATCCACTCCTTCGATTTATCTGGCTTCGTTTCCGACGCCGCGGGCATTCTTCGCGACGATCGTGCTCGCACTTGTCCCATCTTCCGCATATTGCCAGCCCGGGGGAACTCCCCCTGTGGTGGCCAATGAAGATGCCGAGTTGGGAAACGCCGAGAAATCCGCTGCCAAATGGCGTCCATTGGCGGGCAAGTGGGACGAAGCTCACTTTGGTGGGGACGGCGGAATCACGCGAGAAGATTGGAAGAAGAAACCAGAAGAAGGCTCAGCGAAGAAGCCTGCGACGGCCGAATTGTTCCGTTTGGGGATGGGCGACCCGCTGACGGGAATCCGCTGGACAGGCGATTTTCCGCTCGAAAACTATGAGCTGCGGATGCAGGCTCGGCGGACCGATGGATTTGACTTTTTCGCCGCCGTGACGTTCCCAGTTGGAAAAGAACATTGCAGCTTTGTGCTGGGTGGCTGGGGCGGCGGCGTGGTGGGAATCAGCAGCATCGACGGCAACGATGCATCGAGCAATGAGACCACCGGGTACCAAGATTTTAAGAACAAGCAGTGGTACGAGATCCGAATTCGAGTCGACAAGGACAACGTGACCACTTGGATCGACGGGATGGAATGGGCCAGCGTCAACCGGTCCGAACACACGTTTGACATCCGCATTGAAATGGATCCTTGCCTACCGTTGGGGATCGCGAATTTTCAATGCGAGAGCGAGATCCGGAGCATTGAAGTTCGCCGTTTGGATGCGGAGCCCGCCACGGAAAAGGCTGATGCATCGGCCGCAGAATCATCCACAGCGACGCCGTCGGACAACTCATGAATTTGGATCCCTTGGACATCGATCGTCACTGGATGCAGCGAGCGATCGAGATGGCTCAGTCCGCTGCGTTGGAGGACGAAGTGCCCGTTGGCGCGATCATCGTGCGATCAGGAACCGCCATTGCGGCTGCGGCCAACCAACGCGAAGCCTTGCACGATCCGACGGCGCACGCCGAGATGATCGCGATCACGCAAGCCGCCGCTTCGATCGAAAACTGGCGTCTGGAACAAACCACGTTGTATGTGACGCTCGAACCCTGCCTGATGTGCGCGGGCGCGATCCTGCAGGCTCGCGTTCCACGGGTGGTATTTGGGGCCAGCGATCCAAAGGCGGGTGCGGTGACCAGTTTGTACGAAGTGTTGACCGATACTCGCCTCAACCACCGCTGCGAAGTGACCCATGGAGTGATGGCGGATCAGTGCGGCCATTTATTAACCGAGTTCTTCTCCGCCAAGCGTGCGTTGGGGAAAAAGTAGGGGAAGAAGTGAAACTCGATTGACGCTAAAATGCAGGATCACCTCAGTCGCCGCCGACTGAACCGCCCTCCCAACCTTTCCCGAGGCCGATCGCCTCTTGCCAAAATGAAACTGAATTTGCTCTCTCGCCCAAGCCTTCGACCCATGACTTTTCATCGTTCGATTTTGACTGGACTGTTCATCGGGAGTTTGACCCTCACCGGTTGTTCCCGATCCAATTCTGATTCGGAATCCAAGGGGCCCGAAGTCGAAGAGACGGTCGTCAGCGTTCCTCCCAAAGCCACGCCGGACGATCCAGAGGCGGTGGCTGCACTGACGGAAGCTGGGTTCATTCTGACCAAGGGCAGTGACGGAAACGTGGTGGAATTCTCGATCGCGAATCAGAAAGGTGGCATTGCAGAATCAATGCAACACCTCGGCGGAATTCCGAACACCACCGAGGCCACGTTCAATGGTCCCGGCATTGATGATGCGGGAATGGAGAACCTGACTTCGTTGACCAAGCTGAATCGATTGACGCTCACTGACACTGCGATCACCGACCAGACGCTGGAAACCGTTGGCAAGATGACCACAATCGGAGCGTTGTTTCTGCGACGCACCGGCGTCACCGACGAAGGCTTGGAATTGCTGACTGGTTTGAGCAAATTGCGAGCGATCGATTTACGGAACAGCAATATCGGTGACGCTGGTATGGATTCGCTGGCCAAGATCAAGACGCTCGCTGATGTGCAGTTGGAAAAGTCCAAGGTGACTGATGAAGGCTTAGTCAAGCTTGCACCGTTGCCGCTGAAGTCGATCAACTTCAACTACTGCACAACGATCAACGGACCAACGATGAAGATGTTGGGCGAGACCCCGACGCTCGAAAATTTGCAGGGTGATTACTCCAAGATCAACGACGCTGCGATGGCTGAACTGAAAAGCCTGTCCAAGCTGAAGCGTCTGCGGATTCGTGGCTGTGACGTGACCGGGGAAGGCATCCAGCACATTGCCAACAACAAAGCTCTTGCTCGATTTGAACTTCGCGATTCTTCGGTTGACGACAAAGGATTGGAAGTCATCTCGCAACTGCCCGCTGTGACTTATGTCGATATTTCGGAATGTCGTTTGGCGTCCCCCGAAGGCATCGCTCAGTTGGGTAAACTGACTGGCCTGACGTATCTCGGACTTTGGGAAACCAAAACGAACGACGAGACGCTGGCGGGATTGGACGCGTTGGTCAATTTGGAAGAATTGAATCTGAAGTCCACTTCGGTGACGGACGAAGCATTGCCCGTTTTGATGAAAATGACCAAGTTGAAAACGTTGAATGTTGCTGGGACGCAACTTGGCGACAGTAGCTTCCTCGAGTTGGCGAAACTTCCCAACCTGAAGAGCATGAACGTTGCCAACACCAGCATCGGATTCGACGTCATCGATGAATTGGCTGAGAACCACCCTGACCTTCAAGTGATCGAGTTTGAAAACTGATGCAAGCCAATCCAGTCGTGAGCCGCTTCAAGAGTCGCCGGCCTGGCGAGGACGAGTTGTCGTCGGATTATCACCGTGAATTGGTGAGCCGTGTTCCTGGTGAATGCGTTCTGAAAGCCATGGACGACCAGTTGCACTGGGTTTGCGAATTGGCAGGCAGTCTCTCCGCTGAGCAAATCGATAAAGTCCACCAGCCTTACTCGTGGACGATTCGCCAGGTCGTTGAACACTGCGTCGATGCGGAGCGAATCGGCGGCGATCGAATGCTGCGAATCGCGGCGGGAGATCAAAACAATCAGCCTGCGTGGGATGAAAATGCTTACGCGGCGGCACGCTTTGGTTTGGGGAACATGCGAGAGCTGATTTCCGAATTGGGGTTTTGCCGGCAAGCCAACACAACGTTGCTGCGACGGATTGACCCAAGAGCATGGGACAACGTTGGAACGGTCGACGACAACCGGATCAGCGTTCGCGGGATGGCCTGGGTGACGGCGGGGCACCTGCTGCATCACTTGGAAATCATCGAACAGCGATGTGATGTTCACGTTTCTCGCGGTCCTCAAATGACATGAGCACCGCGACCGAAAAAGTGTTGCGGCGTCGATTGATCCAGCGTCCTGCTGAGCCTGGTGCCCGGCAGACGATTTACGACGTGATCTTCGAAGCTGATTCACCACTCGGTCGTGGTTTCGACATCGCGTTGCTGGTCGCCATCATCGCCAGCATTGTGCTGGTGTCACTGGAAACCGTGCCAGAATACGACTTGCAGCGAGATCCGAATTCAGCGACGCCGACCAGCAGACTTGCTCTCTGGTTTTGGGCGCTCGAGTGGGTTCTCACAATCCTGTTCACCATTGAGTACGCATTGCGACTCTACTGCGTGCGTCATCCGCTGAAGTATGCGTTCAGCTTTTGGGGGATCGTGGATCTGCTCAGCATTCTGCCGAGCTACCTGACGCTGTTGGTGGGCCGGTCAGCGAAGTCGTTTGTGATTCTTCGCAGTGTTCGTTTGCTGCGAGTCTTTCGGGTATTGAAGCTTTGGCGAATGATGAGCCAAGCGGACGAACTCGCGGATGCGGTTTGGAAATCTCGCGAAAAAATCATTGTCTTTTTGGCGGTCGTTTTGGTGGCGGTCACGATCAGTGGCACGCTGATGTACCAAATCGAAACGGTGTTGATGGGCGAAACCCACGAGAGTGATTTCACTTCCATTCCGCAAGCGATGTACTGGGCGATCGTGACGATGACGACGGTGGGTTATGGAGACGTTGTCCCGCACACCACGATCGGAAAGATCATCTCCGCGGCCCTGATTCTGCTTGGTTACTCGTTGATCATTGTGCCGACCGGATTTGTCAGTGCTGAGTTGTCCGGCAAGATTGCCGCCACGACGGAGCATCATCGGTGCGCTCAGTGCGGGTTATCAAGTCATCGAGCTGGAGCTGTTCATTGCGATCGTTGCGGCCACCGCTTGGATGAAGTGACCCCGGACGAGACGACGCCCGAAGCTTCGCCGGCATAACCAACCGATCTGCTGCGAGCGGTTTGTCGATGAGAAACTCAGTGCGCCACCGGACAGTTCGCGTTGTTCCGCTACCATTTTTAGCGGCAGGGCGCGAGCCCTCCGGTTTGACCAGCTCTAGAATTCAATCCAGGCAAACAACCAGACGGTTCTCAGCGTTCATCCGGTTTGGCCGAGGAATGCAAGTGGTCCGCATAGACACGAGCCACATCGGCCATGTAGTGAGTCATCGGGGTCTCTCCCGCTCGCTTCATAAAACGCTGAGCGTCCGCTGGATTTCCTTCCGCATCCGCGATCAGCCCCAGGTACAGATCGGCGTAGAAGCGTGCCGATTGCTTCGACGCCGGACGGTCGATTTCTTTCACGGCAGCTTCGATCTCACCCGCGTCTCCACCCGGCAAACGATCGAGGATCTCTGACATCGGAACTCTTCGGTCTCCTGGTGCAGGTAGGAGAAGCTTGCGAGCCGACTCGATATCATTGGCTTTGGCTTCGCAGAGAAAGTGCCAAGCCGCATTCTCAACATCGTTGGGATTCACGCGTCGATGAGCCTCAAACAATTCGCGTCCGTCATCGAAGCGTCCTGCGAAAAAAAGTGCGATGCCGTACTGCCAAAGGTAAGGCCGCGTGTCAGGAGATTGTTCGATCGCCTTTTCATAGTGCGGAATGGATTCGTTCACCTTCCCCGCACGAAGCAACGCATCCGCCAATGCAACCAATCGATTCGTGGCAACTGAATCATCCGGCCGCAGGTTTGATTGAGCTCGTTCGATCGCGAGTTCATGACGGGCTGAATGATCGATGCTGGGTTGCTGTGCATTCACTGGATGGCTCGCCAAGCAAGATAACGTGAACGCTGAAATGAAAGTTAGAACACGGATCGAAAGGCGAAAGGAATGGCTCATGGTCACCATGGGGGTTGAAATGAGTGAATGTGAAGTGGCATAGGCTGCCAGCCTGTGGGCCGCACTGGTGCATCATTTTCCCAACAGGCTGGAAGCCTATGCCACATGACTCAGCTTGTGTTTGGGGGTGACGATTTGATATCGCCGAAGGTGAACTGATCTGCTGAGCGTCATTCTACCAAGCACATGACTACGATCTTGTGAAACTCATTCGTCAATCTTTCGCGTGGCTCGTTGCCGGAAGTGCCTTACTGGCATCTTCGGGTTGTCGGTTGCCAACCGGCATCACGCACTCGCGATGGGCGATGGAGCATCCGGAGTACGCAGAGAAGTACGCCGAAGGTGTCCCCAAGTCGGATCCGATTGGCAAGGTGAAACAGGCCAGTGATGCCAGGTTCCTCAGTGGAGCCGAGGGGACCTACGTTTCTGCTGGGGCGGCGTATCGATCAAGCACCGGAGCCGGATTTGTTGCCGATGTGGGCAGTGAAAACTACTTGACCTCTTATCTCACGCAGCGGATCTCGCTGTCCGGTGCTGCGGGATGGGACCAAGCTTCCATCGGTCTCGACAGCGGATTGCGACTGCAGACTCCAACCCGATTGGCACCGTTCGTTGGGGTTGGCGGCTATGTTGGGATGAACTGGGAGACCGTTGATGCGGACGATGATGGAATCGACAACGACGAGGATGGATCCACCGATGAACTCGGTGAAGAAGACACCGAATACGATCTGACGATGGCATCGATCTATCCCGAAGTTGGTGCCCACTTTTGGTGGACGCCGCACGCACGGTTGACCGGGTTTGGACGTTACTGGGTCACCACCGACGGCCGCGAATCCGATGCCTGGATCGTAGGCGGCGGACTCGCGATTTTTCGAAAGTGAACCAGTCGTTGGTTGAAAGCAATCCGATCAAGGATTGACCGACGTCTCTTGCGGTTGGTCCCAAAGACGATAGGGATCGTCCAGGCGTTGCATCTCCGACAGCAGCAACGCTTCTAATTCCTGGCGTTTCTCGGCGTAGTCTGGGTTTTCCGCGAGGTCCGTTTCGAGTTCCGACTCTCGTTTGTGTTCGGGTAAGTATTCCAGCGGATTCGCGGCCAAGTTGAACAACTGAGTTTCTCGGACTTTGCCGTCCAACGCGTCGTACTTGATCAGCTTCCAATCGCCCTTCTTCACGCTTCGCATTCCCGGTTTGGTACCGCCGCAGTAGACGCCGTACAAGACGTCGCGCAGCAGGTCTTGTTCGCCACGGATGACTGGCTGAAGCGACTGCCCTTCCAGCGTCTCGGGGCGATCAATCTTTGCAAGATCGACGAGCGTCGGCAGCAGGTCGAGCAGATACAGATTTCCGATCGCACGTTTACCCTTGGGAATGTCGGGGCCTTGGATGATAAAGGGCACCCGCCAGGTGTGTTCGTACAGGTTTTGTTTGCCTTGCAATCCATGGCGACCGATCGCCATGCCGTGATCGGAGGTGTAAACGATGTAGGTGTTGTCCAATTCGCCCATCTGCTCGAGTCGGTTGAGGACCTTGCCGATTTGGATGTCGATGTTTTCGCTGCATGCAAACTCACGTCCAAGTTCGTTGCGGATCGTGCGTTCGTCGCGGCGTTCCCAGACACCACTGACTGCGACTTCGTCACGCAGTTTGGGGTGACCATGATGAAATGGATGAGCTTCCAAGTGGTTCGGCGGCAAAGCGGGTTGCTTCGGATTCGCGGGCGGCAAAGATTCACGATCGGTGTGGTTGGTCGCTCCATATTTCGCGAGCAGTTCTGGCGTGCCGTCTCGAGTGTCGTGCGGGTGTGAGAACCCGAAGTAGATCAGGAAGGGATCTTCGTCAGCGGCCGCGTCACGCTGGTCCAAGTAGTCGAGGACTTGCTTGCCATGCCACGCACTGCCGGTTTCTTCGGTCCCGCCGCGTTTGGACGCGTCTCGCACCACGGTGAACTGCTCGTTGGCGGCGGGATAGCTATTGCCCTTCTTGCATGTTCGCATCGTGTCGTAGCCAGCTCGGTTGAAGATGGCCGCCATTGTGTATTCGGGCAAATCCTTTGGTGCCAAACTTTCGTCTGGATAGCGAACACTTGGATTGTTGCGTTTCTTCTTCGCGTTGGGGCGTCGCTGTGGGATATGCCAAACGGTGCGTCCCGTCATGATCATGTGCCGCGAAGGTGTGCAAACGGCGCCTGACCAAGCGCCCATGTGGTGAGCCCCATCGAACACCATCCCAGATGCGGCCAAGCGATCGATGTTGGGTGTTTCGAGCGGTGAGTCGGGGTTGTAAATCTTCAGGTCAAGCGGCGATTGATCATCGACGACGATCACCAAAAAGTTCGGGCGTTCGTCTGCAGTGGAAGGCGACGCAACTGCGATGGCGAGCACCGCGACGAGAGGTAGCCATCTCAGGCCAAGGTTGATGGGATGCATGGGAGTCTCTTGGGGATGAGAACGAAGGGTGTCAGTTCGGTTGATGATTCACGGTTGTCGATCAGGGACTGGGTTGGGAGTACTCGGACGGATCCATCCATCGGAGGTCTTCCCAGTAGCCGGTATCATTGGGTTGAGGTTTGCCAGGTGTGCTTCGGCCGTTGAGGACGATCTTCGTCAACGCGGCTTGTAGCCGACGAGCAACTTGTGGGTGATCGGAAGCGATGTCTTTGGTTTCCGCGGGATCACTGGCAAGATTGTAGAGCTCGCCTTTGTCTTTGAACCGATTCGGAGCGATCCACTTCCATTTGCTAGCAGTGATGGCGAATTCGCCTCGAACGCCATGGTTGATTAGTGGGGCTCGGTGATGTTCGTGGGACGGATCTAGCAGGATCGATGCAAAGCTCTGGCTATCTTCCGCGGCATCATCTGGAAGTGATTGCCCGAGCAGTTCGGAAACGGTCGCCAACAAGTCGACTTGTCCGACCAAAGCATCGCTGGTGCGTCCGGGCTGTTGGATGCCGTTGGGCCATCGAGCCAACATGGGAACCCGATGGCCACCTTCGTAGATGTCGCGTTTGCCGCCTCGGTAAGGGCCATTGCTATGGTGGCCAAAGTCTTGAATGCGTTGCTTCCAGGATTTTTCCGGGCCGTTGTCGCTGGTCAGGATTACGAGCGTGTTGTCGCTCAATCCAGTTGCATCCAAGTGGTCGAGCAAACGGCCGAGATGGTGATCCGTTTCGATGACGAATTCGCCATAGCCACCGCAATCACCTTGCCCCCAAAACTCGGGCAGCGGGCAGACGGGATAGTGAGGCGAGGTCAGCGGCAGGTAAAGAAAGAACGGTGGGTTTGTGGATGTTGATCCGGTCGCCGGTTCAGCGGTGATTTCCGTGATCCACTCGATGGCTTTGTCGGTGAATCGCGTCAGGCACTGATTGTCGATGAAGTCGTCGGCCACCTCGATGGTGGTGTTTTTGAATCGTTTTCGTGCCTCGCCTTCGGTGTCGAGGTAAGGCGGTTGTATGCGATAGTCAACATGGCGTTTGTTTGGTTTCTTGCCAGTCCATGATTTGGGCGGGACCGCGGCGTGACGACCATCAAACCAAGCCAAGACGCCGTAGTTCAGCGAGGCGGGGATGCCAAAGAAGTGATCAAATCCTTTGTCGAGTGGCATATCGCGAACTGGTTTTGACCAATCGCGATTTTTGGGTGTGCCGGGGAACTGCATGCCAAGGTGCCACTTGCCAACCATGCCGGTTTGGTAGCCTTGGCCGCGAAGGAATGACGCCAGTGTCATGCGGCCGTCGGCGATCAAGCATTTTCCCTCGGCATTCATGACGCCTTGTTTGAGCGTCGTCCGCCAACTGTAGCGACCGGTCAGCAATCCGTAGCGTGATGGTGTGCACACGCTGTCGCTGGAGTGGGCATTGGTGAACGTCAGACCTTCTTTCGCGAGGCGGTCCATGTTGGGCGTCGCGAATTTTGCGTCGGGGTTCATGCTGCTGACATCGCCAAAGCCTTGGTCGTCGGTGTAGACGATGATGACGTTGGGGCGTGTGTCTGTTTGAGTGGTTGGAGGGCTCTGTTGTGCAATGACGTGAGTTGGGATGACGGTGCAAACCAGTCCAAACACAAGGATCGCGATGGAGCGAGGGCGACCAATCGGCGAAGCAAACCGAAACGGAATGAACGACAAAATCGAGGACAAGTCCGAACGCATTTGGAAACCGACATCTACTTGGGAAGCGAAGAATACAGGGGCGATTGTATTCCAATCCCATGTCGGGTTTGAATCTCGTGTTCATTTTCCCACGACGGTCGTTCACTGCTGCTGGGGTTGAAGACGTTCCGCCCGGCGAAAATACTGCTCCGCTTTTTCGGTGTTGCCAAGTGCGTCATGCATGGCACCCAGGTTGTACGTGGCACTCAGATGATTGGGCACAATTTCCAACACGCGTTCGAAGTAGCCGATGGCGTCTTCGGTGCGTTGCTGATTCGCCGCGATCACGCCGAGGTTCAAGATTGCACTGACGTCATCAGGTGATTCGTCCAGGATGCTCTGCCAAGCTCCCATCGCGTCCTGCCAACGCTGAGCAGACATCAGCACCCTCGCCAGATTTGTGCGATGTTCCATTCGCTCGGGATCCAATTGCGAGGCGGTTTGAAACAATTCGATCGCCTCCTCGTTTCGACCCTGCGCGGCTCGGAGCGTTGCCAAGTTTCCGTAGGAATTGGCGTAGTTCGGATCGATCTCAATGGCTTGGTTCAGAGTCGCTTCGGAGGCCTCAAAGTCTCCCATCATTCCTTGGGTTGCCCCGAGTCCGTTGTAGGCTTCGGCGAGTCCCGGGTTGAGTTCCGTGGCACGAGTGTAAAGCGAAAGGGCTTCTTCCAGGTCGCCTAGGTTTTGACGGGCCTGTGCCAAGTTGATGACTGAGTCGGCAAAGTCTGGTTTGATCTCCAGCGACTGACGCAAATGAGTTTCGGCCTCGAGGTAGTCACCACGCCGGTTCAGCAAGGCACCCAAGTTGTTGTGAGCCATGAATGAGTTGGGGTTTTTCTCAAGCGTGTCACGCCACAGCACTTCGAGTCCGCTGTAGATCGTCGCTTGGCTGAAAGAAACCGTGGCGAGCAGCAACGCGGCCCCAGCCGCCATCAACTTGGGAAGGTGCCGGCCCAAGCCATATTCTTCGTCGTCTTCGTCTTTGGATTGAAGCCACGTCGCGACCGCACCGACAACCAGAGCGATCAATGGGACGCTGGCCATGTAGGCGAAGTGGTCGGCAACAAACGAGAAACGCATTGGGTAAACATCGAAGAACCCCAAAGCAGGAAACAGTGTGCCGGCGTACAAGCACACCGCCGCGATCGGACCACGACCCAAACGGTGACGCATCAAGAACAATGCAACCATCACAGCAACTGCAGCAACTGGAAACGCGTTTTGCCACCAGGATGTGACGTCGATTTCCCATCGTGGGTACGTGAAGATCAGCTCCGTCGGCCAAACCAATTTGCCGGCGTAGAACCAGAGGGCTCGTCCGGCGATCAGGACGCGTTGCCACGGGGACAGCTCCCAATCAATGCCGCTGGCCCCGACCTGGAACTTCTCAAGCCAGACCGTGAGCAGGCCCATTCCAATCCCGATTACGAAGAACGGAAGCAGGGCGGTGAAGTCTTTGACTCGCACGGTTCCCCGCTTCCACCAGATCATCACGATCAACGCAGCAGGCAAGGTGGACGCGACGGTCTTGCTCAACAAAGCGGCGATGAAACAAATCAAAGCCAGGGCATACCAACGACGATTCCTCGGCGTTGATTCGTCACTTGGTTCCGGCTGACTGAAGTCCCAGTACCTGAGCCAACAAAGGATCGTCAGCAGTGTGAACATTCCCGATAGAACGTTTTTGCGCTCGGTGACCCAGGCGACGGATTCGACGTGCATCGGGTGGACCGCAAAGAGCAACGCAGCGACGTAGGCACCCGGAACGGAGAACCGCGAGAGCAATCGCCACAGCAGCAATGCGCTGATGCAGTGAATCAGAACGTTGACCAAGTGATAGCCCATCGGGTTCATGCCCCACAGGTGATTCTCAATCCAAAACGAACTGTGAACGATGGGGTAGTACTGGGGCGTTGCCGATGGATCCGTCCAGATCGCGACCAACCCTTCGATGGAATGCAGGGTTGGGTTTTCGGTGACGTAATCGTCGTCATCCCAAATGAATCCGCCCTGGATCGCAGGCAGGTAGGCATTCGCAGTCAACGCGAATAACGCGGCGGACAATATCCAGGTCGTCAGGACGCTTGAGGTGAAGAGGTGTTCTCCGGTCGCGGGTTCGCCATCGAGCGGTTCGTTCGTGGGCGGTGGACCGGATTCAGAGCTGGCACTCATGAGTGTTTGTCGCTTGCCGAGGGAATGGGGCTGCCGTGCGGGTCTTTCTCTGGTGAATCCGTTTGATGATCGAGTTGATCTTGCAGTTGCCGGTCGGTGAAGTGTTCGAGCTGGTGGGCTTGTTGGTGAATGCGGCTTCCTTCCAAGTCGACTCGCGTGACCAAGTACTGTTCCCACAAACGGTGAGAACGAACCAACGATTCCGCTTCGGATCTGCCCACCTCGGTCAGCTTCGGAACCAAGACCTCGGAATGTTCTTTCGCAGACGCCTCGCTAGCTTCAACCGCCGACGCATCCGCCTGAGTCGTTTCGAGGCGACCGCGCCATGCGTGATACTTGACCGCGGACTTGATTGCGAAACGGTTGGTCAGCAACACATTCGCCATCCAGGCATCGAGGTCGGCTTGCATCGCCATGGCGTCGGCGATCGGTCGTTCGTCCAAAGTCTTCTCTTCCATTCGGTACAGCAACGCCAGCACATCGTCGGTGAGAATCGTCCATCGCAGCCACTGTTTGCGGAACCACTGGGGGACCAATCCGCGACGTGGCGAACCGACCACGGCTAGCGTGAACGCGAATCCGGTGGCGACCGCCATCATGCCGGCGGTGGTGGTGCTGCGGAAACCGAACCAAGTTGGAATCTCTACGGCGGCCACGTGACCAACCCAAGCCGACGCGGCGCCGATCACGCAGGCCAATAAGATCATCATGCCAAGTCGATCGGTCAGCAAATACGCGGTTGCGGCAGGAACGACCAGCATTGCAACGACCAGAATATTGCCCACGCTCTCAAAGCTGGCCACGGCGGTCACCGCGACCAAGGTCATCAACACGTAGTGGATCGCTTTGGCCGAAAAACCGCTGGAGGTTGCCAGCTCAGCGTCGAAGGTCGCCATCTTCAGTTCTTTAAAGAAGAAGATCACAAACGCTGCGTTGATCAACGTGACAATCGACAGCACGACCACGACTCGCGGGACATTGGTTTCACCGAGAATGGGGATTGGGATCGCCCAGGTATCCAGCGGCGTTGATTCAATGGCTCCATACAGAACGCATCCCGGATCGAGGTCAACTCGATCGGCGGCGAGCACGATCATGATCAAACCCGCGGCGAACAACGTTGTGAAGACGACGCCCATGGAGGCGCCCTCGTCGACTTCACCGCGAACGTGAATCCAGTCGGACAGCAGTGCCGTGAGAACGCCGACAATGACGGCGCCGAGGAACATCCAGCCACTGCTTCGACTGCCCGAGATGAGAAATGCGGCGGCCAAACCGGGTAGTACCGCGTGGCTGATCGCGTCGCCCAGCAGGCTCATCCGGCGAAGCACCAGGAAGCAACCAAGAAGCGATGATGCGACCGCGCACAGCATTCCCGCCGCGACGATCCAACCATCGAGCGCCCAGTTCCACTCGATCATCCAAAAAGGTGTTGAGTCAGCCAACGCGATCATGCTTCGACTCCTTCGGCGGATGAAGCGTGAGGGTCCGTCGGCATTCGTCGCTCACCCAATTCGGCGTTAAGCAGCGATTCAAGTTCCGCAACGGTTTCTGGTTCGAGCACGTGTTCAATCGCATCGGCGTCCCGGTCGACTCGCTGAGGAGCGATGTCGGCGTGATGAATCAAATACAGTTCCCACAACCGGTGGCGTCGTGTTAGTCGGCGAGCTTCGGATTCGCCGCGTTTGGTGAGGGCAAACTCCATCTTGGTGATGTTCTCGCTCACCCATCCATCGTTGGAAGCTTGATCCAGGATTTTGCGGAGTCGTTTGTTGGACCAACTGCGGGCCTGAACCAGTTCCTCCCACGAAACCGACAGCCGGCTGGGGTCGTTCTCAAACAGTTCATAGAGTTCTCGCAGAAGGTGTTGACGATCGATGCTGGCGTTGAGAGACCGACGACGCCACATGCGAATCAACAAACCGCGGCGAGCCCCAACAAAGAAACTGATGAGGAAACCAACACCGGTGGTCAACACGATCATCGCGCCGCTGGGCAATCGCGGCAGCATCGCGCTGGCGGCGGCTCCGATCAAGCATCCCGTCATGCCGATGGCCGATGAAAGCACCATCATCCAAACCAATCGGTCCGTCCAAAACCGAGCCGATGCGGCGGGAATGACCAACAGTGCAATCACCAAAACCAATCCGACGGCCTGCAGTCCGATGATCGTGATCACGACCACCACGCTCATCAGTGCGGCGTCGAGCAAGACGACCGGGTAACCACGCGAGCCCGCGAAAGCCTCGTCAAAGCACAGCAGTTTGAATTCTTTGAACAGACCCACGCAAACGACCACGCAGATCAACGAAGCGACCGTGATCAACCACGCATCGCTTTCGACCATCGAGGCGGTCTTACCATAGATGAAAGATTCCAGCCCGGCTTTGTTGCCGTTCTTCATTTGCTGGGCAATCCCCAACAGTTCCAAACCCAATCCAAAGAAGACGCTGAGCACGATTCCGAGAGCCGCGTCCTCCTTGATGCGAGTGCCGCGACGAATGATCAAGATCGAAGCGATTCCAAACAAGCCCGACACGGTGGCGCCCGCCAGCAAGACAGGCAGCGAACGTCCATTGCCGCCCATTGCCGAGACCCAAAGGAATGCGATCGCGATTCCGGGTAGCGCCGCATGAGCGAGTGCATCGCCGACCAATGCGCGACGGCGAAGCAGCGTGAAGCAGCCCACCAAACCCGCAGCGAGCCCCAACATCGCGGCGCCAAAGATCACGACTCGTGTGTTGTGATCCTGCAGACTGATCACACGCCAAAGTTGTTCGGTCATCAGATTGACCGTTCCCGGCGACGCATCGCTTCGGTGGCTTCGTCCAGCAACGTCAATCGTCCACCATAAGTCTTCTGCAGATTCTCGCTGGTGAAGACTTCGTCGGTTTTACCTGACGCGACGACTCGCATGTTCAACAACACGACGTAGTCAAAGTAGTCGGGGACCGATTGCAAGTCGTGGTGAATGACGACCGCCGTTTTTCCATCCGCGCGCATTTGGCGCAGCAAATCGATGATCGCAGCTTCCGTCGCCGCATCAACCGCAGCCAGCGGTTCGTCCATCAAGTAGAGATCCGCATTCTGCACGAGTGCTCGTGCCAGGAACGTGCGTTGTTGTTGGCCGCCGGAAAGTTGACTGATTTGACGATGTGCCAGGTCCGCAATGCCAACGCGTGCGAGCGCTTCCCGAGCCATGTCGCGATGCTTCTTCCGAACCGGCATGCACCAACCCAATTGTCGATACAGTCCCATTGTCACCACGTCGAGTGCATCGACTGGAAAGTCCCAGTCCACGCTTTCGCGTTGCGGGACATAGCCCACACGGCCACGTGATTTGGAATAGGGTTGCCCAAAAAACTCGACTCGCCCGGACGCTCGCGGGATCAGGTCCATGGCCGCTTTCAGCAGCGTGCTTTTGCCGGCTCCGTTGGGGCCAACGATTCCAACCAAGTTGCCCGCTGGGATCTCAAGCTCGACATCCCAGATGACTGGTTTGCGATGATAGGCCACCGTCAGATCGTCGACCTTCAACGCGATCGAAGACGAACCTTCGCCGTCGCCGGTTGATCCGGCGGGTTTGTTCGAAACAAAGGAGTCGGCGGGGGTGGCGGACGAACTCATGGACTAACACTGAGGGGCTGGACTAGCGGGCTGTTGATTGAGTTGTATACCGAATGACAACAATTAGCCGATGGGCGTTAGCCCCGGTTGGCGTCTGGTCAACCGTCGCTAAGGAACCGTTCGGAATCAAGTTCGGCTTTAGCGGAGCGGCGCGAGCCGCCCGGTGTGTCACCGGAGGGCTCGCGCCCTTCCGCTACCTTTTAAATCCCGAAGTTGTTTCCGAATGGTTCCTGACGCGGTGCGGCTCATTAAATCAACAGGCTGCTAGGACGAAATCTAGTTCGGGGCGTTCGATGTTTCGGGTGTCGTTTCCGCGTCCATGCCGAGTTTGCCTCGCAATCCTTTTTCGGGGGCGTCGCCTCCCAAGGCTCGGGTGATCAAAGTCACATTGTGATCAATCATGCCCAAATAGGTTCCTTCATAGGTCCCTGCTTCGCCGGCTGCGTCGGAGTATAGTTCGCCACCAATTGTGACTGTGTGCCCGCGGGATTTGGCACCATCGATCAAGGCTTGGATGCTTTTTCCGTTCACGCTGGTTTCGACAAACACGGCGGGAACCTTCTTCTCGACGATCAAGTCAACGAGTTGGTTGATGCGTTGCAGTCCGGCTTCTGAGTCGGTTGAAATTCCCTGCACACCCATCACCTCGATGTCATACGCTCGTCCGAGGTAGCCAAACGCATCGTGCGAGGTGATCAGGATGCGTTGTTCCTTCGGAATCGTTGCGAGAGCGGCTTTCGCATCCGCGGCGAGATTTCGCAATTCCGCTTGGTAGTTCACCGAGTTCTTCTCGAATGCATTGATGTGCGAGGGCAATTCGTCCCCCAAGACTTTGGCGACTTTGTTGGCCGTCAGCGACCAAAGTTCAACATCGAACCAAACGTGTGGATCGGGATGGTCGGTTTGTTGAGAATCGGACAACAGACGGCTGTCGTCCAGGTCTTCAGTCACCGCGAAAACGGGTTTGTTCTTGCCGACTTTGGCAAACGTGTCGGTCATTTTTCCTTCGAGCATCAGGCCCGAATAGAACACGACGTCAGCTTCCAGAATTTGAGCGACGTCGTCGCGAGTCGTTTTGTAGAGGTGCGGGTCGACTCCGGGCCCGAGCAACACGGTGACCTCGATCTTGTCGCCACCGATTGCTTTGACAACGTCGCCCACCATCGCGGTGGTCGCGAGAACTTGCAGTTTGTCGCTCTTGGTTTTGCCGGCTGAATTGACGCAGCCGCCGGTCGCTGACAACACGAGGAGCAACATCAACCCGATGCAAGTCCGCATTGTTTGTCGGGCAATCGCTGAGTACATCAACGATCGAGTAGCAGGGATCATTTTGTTCGTTGGTTTCATTTGGAGACCTGCTTCTTACGTTCTCGCAGCCACTTTTCAACCGCAATTCGATTGGACGGGAACGCCATGTTGTTCAGTTCGCGTTTGGTTGGCACACACCATTTGAACTCGCTCAGTTCGGCAAGTTCCAATTGGATTTTTGAATCCGCGGGAACCTTGCATACAAAGAACAAATCGATCACGTCGGCGGTCACACCGGCGTAGGTGTAATTGTTCGGTCCAGTCGTCAATAGTGACAGTTCGGTCAATTTCAACTGAGTCTCTTCGGCAACTTCACGGTGCAAAGCTCCCTCGATGGATTCGCCTCGATCGACAAAGCCACCCGGCAATCCCCATTGTCCTTTTCCCGGGTCGCGTGCTCGACGAACGAGCAACAGTTCTTGGGCTTCGTTGACGACCAGGGCTCCAACAGCAGCGACCGGTCCGAAGAAGAATGCGAAACCGCACTCCTCGCAACGAAACGGGATCGCACCAGGGTTGTCATTGGGTGTTCGACAAGACGGGCAATAGCGAAACGCCTTCTCGATGCGTTCTTGCGAAGGTTTTGCCGACTTGGAATCCTTCTTACGAACGCTTTTGACGGCGGACTTTTTTGCCGCCTTTTTCTTTACCGATTTCTTCGCCTTCTTGGCGGCGGGTTTGGCGACACTCTTGTCACTGGCGGGGTGAGCGGCGGGATGTGCTTTGCGAGAAGACTTCTTCGCTGATTTTCGCGAAGTTGATTTCTTGGCTGACTTTTTGACGGTGGCTGCGCTCGGTTTCTTCTTCATGGTTCAACCTCCTCATCGGTCATGGAGAAGGCAACGATGGATTCGGTGTGGTAGTGCGCCGCACGCAATACTCCGGCACCATTGAGACGTGCTCCGAGCGTTCGAAGTTCTTCGACCGAATGGATGACTCCCATCCCGAGTGATTCGATCACGTCATCGTCCAGTTGGCAGTGCAGCAGAACATGCCCATCCGCAATCAATTGATTCCATTGCTGGGCCAAAGGTGTTTCGGTATCCCAGCTTTTGAAAGCCGTGTCTTGATCCAACGCGGCGGTATTGTTCTCTTCGGACTCGGCATCGTCGGACTCCGTTTCGGTATCGCTGGACTCAATGCCAATCGGCGGTTGTCCAAGTTCACGCATCCACACGGGACTGGGCGGTGTGTCGACTTGCGACCAAATCACAATCGTTCCACCAGGTGTGACGTGGCGTCCGGCGGCGATGGCTGCGCGAGCCAGGTTGGCCCAGGTTTGCGAGGTTTGATCTCCATCGAGAGCAGCGACCACCATTTCCGCGGTGGGAACCGTCTCGCTGACGGTGGGCGAAGCGGTCTCTGATTCGTCGCGGTCCCAAGCTTCTTGGTCCGCCGTTTCTCCACTGGCGTACAAGTTGGTCAACTCATGGCGCAAAGCATCTGGCGTGCCCGCGATCAAGCGACCAAGTTCGCCGGCGGCGTCGGCGGAAACCAGCATCATGACTTGCACGCCCAGCAACCAAGCCGCTTCGGACGGTTCCGTTGTCACGCCCGTTTGGTACCGATGTTGGGTCGCGGCGTCGGCGAAGAGTGGAAAGATTCCCGTCGGGTCAATGTTGTTGATTGCGTCACGGGCTCGCGCGGAGAGGATTGGCAAGGTGAAGTCGGCGTCGACCAAGTCCTTTGCCAAGTAGACCGCTTCCGCGTTTTCATCCGCAACGATGTAACGCAGGCTTTCGCGGCGATGGGGTTCGTGGCGAACCACCTCGACCTTCATCGGCTTGAGGGTTGCTTGGCCGGACTGCACCTCGTCGAGTGTTTCTTGCAGTCGTGAGACCAAGGCGTCGTCGGCTTCGTTCCATAGCACGACGCTGACCTTGCCCGCGTTGGCTTGGCCCAACAACGACAGCACGCCGCTCAGCACATCCGAAATTCGTGGGACGTTGGGGTCGACCGCCAGGGCCACATGGTCGCCCGGAACAATCGCTTCAACAACGGTCGGGAAGTCCGCCGGCGTTTGCAACATGCTCTCCGCCAGCTTCGCGATCGCTTCAGGTGAATCGTTGACGGGTTGTGAACGAGCCGAGAAGGAGCCCGCGACGGCGGCAGGTCTCAACTCCCACAATTCGCCTTCGACCGCCCCGCGGTAATCCTGGGCGGAGACGACTGGCAACGAAACACGTTTCATGGAACAAGTGGCTAAAATGAACGGGATGACCAATGGGATCAGGGCGACCCACGCGGCGCTGAGATCGAATGCGGTTATCGTATCGAATCGCGGTTCCTGGGGTGACCCCAGCGAAACGCAACCTGGCGGCTCTCTTCCTCTTTTCTGGCTCTCACGATGACTCAACTGCTCGCTGAACAACCGCTCGTGATTTCGATCATGCTGGGGGTTTTGGCCGCTGCATTGATCTACAGTTGGTTGCAAACGGGCAAAAAAGCTTTGGTGATCAGCGGCTTGGTTTGTGCCGCTTTGATCCCTTTGGCCTGGGTCATCGCCGGCAACTGGGTGACTGACGAAGAACGCATTGAAACCTTGATTTACGATGTGGCCCAAGCCGTCGAAGAGGAACGCTACGATGACGTGGTGGAGTTGATTGGTGCCGAGAAAACGAAGGCCCAAGCCGGAACCGAACTGCAACGCTATGAATTTGAGGTCGCCAAAGTCGGCAACATTCGATCCATCAAAATGGTGCAGGGGGCCGTTCCTCCGCAAGCCAACGTGGACATGACCGTGAAAGTGACCGTCAGCGAAAAACGGGGGTCAATCAAAAATGTCTCGATCCCGCGACGACTGATGCTGACGTTTGAAAAGAGTGGCGACCCCAACGCGGCCCACGGTGGTTGGGTGGTGGCTGAATACGCTCATTTGCCGATTGTGGGCAAAGCCGATGCCTATTCGACGGGGACGTTTTGATGACCCAGGAGCCATCTCACCCGTACCCGGGTCGCTTGATCACACTGGACGGAATCGACGGGGTTGGGAAGTCGTCCCAAATCGAAATTTTGACCGAGCGTTTGCGATCCGAAGGTCGTGAAGTGCTGTGCGTTCGAGATCCCGGATCGACGGATTTGGGGACAAAGCTGCGTGCGATGTTACTGGACAGTGATCTGCAAATGCATCGTCGCACCGAAGCGATGTTGTTCATGGCCAGTCGCTGCGAAATGATTGAATCGACGCTTCGTTCGGCATTGGCCGATGGAGTGACGGTGATCAGTGACCGGTTCTTGCTGGCCAACGTGGTCTATCAAAGTGTCGGCGGCGAAGTCGATTCGCAAACGCTTTGGAGACTGGGACGATTAGCGTGTGGTGGCATCCAGCCCGACGTGACGCTGTTGCTGGATCTACCCGCTGAGATCTCGATGCGACGAGTCGGTGGCGAACCCGATCGGATGGAATCGCGAGGCGTGGACTACATGGCCAAGGTCCGTCAAGCGTTCTTGGACGAGTTGCCCAACGCCGGTGGTCGCACCCACGTCATTGACGCCTCGGGAACGATCGAAAGAGTCGCCGAAGCCATCGCAGCCATCGAGCTGTTTTGATTCAGCCTGTAGATCTCTCGTTCCCGCACGCCTGAACGGCATTGATCGTTGCAATGGCAGCTGCCGGGTGACGGAACGATTCAGAATGTGGCTAGCATCTTGCAGGTTGTTTCCAAATTTGTCGAAGAGGCAGGCTCACAAAACCACGTTCACTTCAGCCGCAGGCCGTTAGGCCCGGTTATCGCGCCAGCATTCAAGCCAATCCAACCTTGCAGCCAACCGCGAACTCGCCCACCACTGTCCACGTCAACCGCAACGCTGCTCACGAAATCTCCGCTCGCATGCTTTCACGGTGCAGAATGTCAGCAGAATGGAGGTCTATTCTGGGCGTCTGAATGGCAACGATCTCGTCGCACGGCAATTCCCGGTTGGAATATGTCGAGCTAAGTTCCCGAAAGAGATCTTCCCGTACTATTTCCATAATCTGAAAAGGCTTTCTGCGTTTCCGCCCTTTGGTACTGTGACCTTTCCGTTTTTCCATGGACCCCGCAGGAAAAGCGGTTGTGAGAATCAACTCGGAACGAATTAGTCCAGCAGCAAACCAAAAAATCGTTCACAGACAATCGACGGGCGCGGGAGTCATAAATAGGCGAATGGAAACAACAAGGACCCCCGTCCGCTTTGATCTCGTCACTAACTAGCTATCGATCAAACAGGACACAACGAACAACTCTATAAAACAAATCGTGCCTCTGCCTCAGTTGGCTTAGGTCAACCAAAATTACGTTCGATCCATGTATGTTCCGTCGTGCGAATTCGAAAACAATAACCGCAGAGCCTCCGCTAAGGCATCTCCGAATAGCACATATTCCGATTGAGTAATTTTGCCGGACGGGATGTAGTCGCCATTCTTAGCCATATCCCACTCGGCCTTGAGCAGACGCTCATCAAAGTGGTTGAGATTGAGATTCAGCCAGTTGATCAGCTGTTGGAAACTGTAGGCGACAGACTCGCCCTTGCGGTCGGTGAGGTACATTTCCAAATCAATGGGATACTGGCGATTTTCGGCCAAAACTATCGCGGTGTGAGCTTTCATGAGTATTTCGGCGGCAGAAAATTCGCCAGACCCAAATACTCGCTCATGGCGAAGACCGTATTTAATCCTTCTGGACTTTGAATGTGCCAAACAACGCTTTTCGGTGAGACGCAATCTCTGTTTGTATGACTCTAGGATTTCGCTTTCAACAAGCTCTCTCGTATGTTCCCTTAATTCTTTAAAAGTTTTCAAAGTCACGTTCGTGTTGTCTGCTGCTTCGTACGCCCCTTTCTGGAATCCGCTCGTCGATACGATGAACGCTCGGTCTGCGCCGACGTCATCTGCGATCGTTCGCAGTGCGAGTACGTGCAACTTGGTGATTTTTGTTTTCCAGTGCTTAGCCTCGACTATCCACTGAAGGTTTTCACCTAAAAAACGTGTGCGAACGAGAACGTCAACATCATGAATGGTCCGAGCACCCTGAACTGACACATTTGTTTCAGCATCAGCGCCCAGCGAAAGAAAGTGCTCTTTTATGTCTTCCTGGAATTTAAACCAACCAGCTGTTTTATAAGTATCCATTCTAAAGCCTCGGCGTTTAGCAGTTCTCCAAAGACGCGACCAGTCAGGTTGCTTCACCGGTCAGTAGAGAGGAACCAAGAGAACCTAGCATTTCACGCGGTGTGTTGAACAAATCCAAGCCAAATGGACCTAGCTAGCTAAAAGCGACTGTCTCATGAAGCCGAGGCCGTTCCCGCAACTTATTCTTCCATCGAACATACCAGGCAAGAATCAGGTGGGATGCCCCCATTTTCTGTACCAGGCGTTATGAAAGATTGGGTTGGGGAATTGGGATCAGTGATTCGCAGTGCTGCTGGAGTGAGGCC
>NZ_NIZW01000033.1 GCF_002727185.1 Rhodopirellula bahusiensis | reverse complement strand
GCTCAATCGCTTCCGAGCGATCCTAATACGATGGGATAAGAAAACTCAAAACCATCTTGCTGGGCTACACATCGCTCTGGCCTATTTTGTCTACAGTAGAATCGGGGTTCTCGGATAGGTTCTAAATCAGATGCACGAGAAAACGAATCCTTCACGACCATCTTGAAAACTGCAAACGGTTCTCCTGCACACCAGATACACGTGGAGATGGACTTCCATGCAAATCCTGAATTTGCGTCACGCGATAGAGCAGAAAGTTCACCGACTGCAAGTCGAAGCTCGGTAGCTGGCCGCGATATAGGGCGACGCAATCGAGGGCACACCAACCGCGATGCTGTTTCGCTGAACCTGTCGGGGCAAGACCGTATAGCGTCGCGTCGGCGGTCGCATGCGTGGCTGCATGCGTGGTTGCATGAAACTCACTCTGAATCGTTGTCGATAATTGGGAGGCGGGTCGACGGGGAAACCATAGTCATCCGACTTCCCCGGCCAGTACGAATCAGACTGGTCCGCCGAGGCGGTCGGAAGCGTAAACAGAAGTGCGAAAACAACGAGCAATGCACGGATTGGAGTCTTCATCACGGCTCTCCTTGAGTAACGCGCAAGCAAACGGTTGACGCCAACAAGGTGTTCGCGTCTCCAACCCTTTTGATGCTCTCTGCCACGCTGTTCTTCATTCAGGGCAGATGATTTGCCTTTAATGACATGCTTTTGGTTTACTGGCCACGTCGGATTTTGTTGACAAGCCGCGAAAACTCCCGCGAATCATGAAGATAAGTGAAGTTGGGAGCATCCAACGGCATATGACCGTCTGACGAACTTAGCTGCCCCATTGCAATACAGACCGCATGCACCGACTCATCGAGGGAAACAGGAATGAAATTGAGCCTTGTCCCGGCACTCGTACTCGGATTGATAGCTCTGACGCCACTGACAGCCAGCGCACAGATTTCGCCCGAAGAGCATGCCAGCCACCATCCGGAAGAAGCCGCCGCTGACGGAGCCGATTCCGGGATGGGGAAAGGTCCGAAAGGAATGGGCGGCATGGGGAAAGGCGGGCCGCCCGAAGGTGCCGGGCCGGGCATGATGGGTGGTGGTGGAGGAATGATGGGTGGTGGCAAAGACGGCGGCGGAATGATGGGTGGGGGCGGGATGGGTGGCATGATGGAAAAGATGGGTGCCCCCAAACCCAAAGACCTCTATCCATCGCTGATGGAACTGCCTGACTTGCCGATGGAGCGACGCGGCGAGCTCGAACAAGAGGCCCACCAGCGCATGATCGCCGGAACGCGCGTGTTGAGCGAAGGCTTTGACGAACTCGCGGGTTCCGCTGGAAGCGATGACTTCGCAGCAATGCAGGCTGCCACCGACAAAATCCGTGAGGGGCTAGGTGACTTTGAGAGTGGTTTGGCTGCGCATCGGGCGCTGCGTGAAGGCAAAGCGCCACGCAATGTTGCCCTGCAATGGTTCAAGAACGAGATGAACCTGAGCGATGCTGCTCCGATCGCATCGTCCAACGCGATGCTCTGGGGAATGACACCTTTTCACTCAATCATCATGGCAATCTTGATCCTTTTCGCTGCTGCAATGATCTGGATGTACTTCTTCAAAATGCGGCGCGCCGCTTCGCTGCTCGAAAAGCTCGCCGTGGCTGGTGGAGGAGGTGGGAGTGGAGGAGAGGGGGAGTCTGGGAGTCAGGGAGTCAGGGAGAAAGCAACAGTATCCAACTCCCCATCTCCTCCACTCCCAGACTCCTCATCTAAGACCTCCCCATCTCCCAATTCCTCCACTCCCGCCTCCCCACCTTCCGCCAGCGCCTGCTGCGACACGGACGATGACTGCAAAACCGAGACAGCCGCATTGGAAATCGACACCGGTGGCTTGCTTCCGGTGGCCAAGAAAAAACTCTGCCGCTTGCGCGTCGCTAAGATCATTCAGGAAACCGACGATGTTAAAACCTTTCGTTTGGTAGCCTGTCACGGTGGCGGCATTCCCTTCAGTTACTTGCCCGGTCAGTTCCTAACGTTCACATTGCCTGTTGCCGAGAAACCGATCAAACGCAGCTATACGATTTCGTCTTCGCCCACGCAGGGCTACTACTGCGAAGTCACGGTTAAACGCGAAGACAAAGGAGCTGGCTCACGTTACTTGCACGACCAGGTGAAGGTTGGTGACACGCTCGAGGTAAGAGCGCCGAGCGGTCGGTTCACTTTCACTGGCCAAGAATCCAGCGACATCGTACTGATCTCCGGCGGCGTTGGAATCACGCCCATGATGAGTATCGCCCGAGCGCTCACCGACATGGCTTGGCCCGGCGAAATACACTTTGTCGTTGCCTGTCGCGATCCAGAGCATTTTATCTTTGAGTCGGAACTGCAACGCTTGCAATCAGAGTTCGAGAACTTGCAGGTGCATGTTGCGATGAGCCGTATCGACGACGACACGAACGGCTACCGGAGCGGACGACTTGGCAAAGAGATGCTGACCGAATGGGTTCCCGACATCGCGAAGAAACGAGTTCATATCTGTGGTGCTCCCGCGATGATGGAAGCCACGAAGGAAATGCTGGCCGAGTTGGGCGTTCCCGCAGAAAACATCCATACAGAGAATTTTGGTTCCACTCAGAAGCCGAAAGCCAAGGTTGCGAAAAAACAAGAAGCAGAGGAATCCGCATCGACCGGAGCACGGGTCAAGTTTGCCACGTCGGAAAAAGCGACGGAGTTTCAAGCCGACGAAACCGTGTTGGAAGCAGCCGAACGCATTGATGTGGATATTGACTATTCCTGCCGAGTTGGTACTTGCGGAATGTGCGTCGTCAAACTTCTGTCTGGAGACGTGGCGATGGAAATAGAAGATGGCCTGGAACCCGAAGACAAAGAGAACGGAATGATCTTGGCCTGCCAAGCGAAAGCGGAACAGAATGTGGAGATCGAAGCGTGAAGGAACGCGAAAAGATTGTCGTCTCCGGCCTCGTCATGCTCATGCTGCTCGCATGGCTGGGATTTCCACTGCATCACTCGCATCGCTTCGCCGGGAGCTTTTGGGGCGGCGTCTTTGGCGTTTCCGGTGCGGTGCTAATGCTTGTTCCTTTGGCTTACTTGATTGTCAAACGCAACCGGAAACTAAAGCAAGCCGTCACCAAGCATGTCTCAATGCGGACGCTGTTGGCTTGGCACATTTACGCCGGCGTCCTAGGGCCGATTTTGGTGATCGTTCACAGCGGCCACAAGTATGACAGTCTGCTCGGAATTGCGTTGACCGCCATGACCTTGCTGGTCGTTGTCAGCGGATTCATCGGGCGATATTTGATGTCGGGATTCGCCAAAGAGATCAAGGCGAAGAAGGCGATGTTGTCCGATTTGGAAACCGCATACGATCAGAGCGTGGTCGAATTGGGCTCGGACCCCGTGACCGCTCAGAGCCTTCGTCCATTTGCGGGTTTCTTTACCCGTTTATCAGCGAGCTTCTTTCTATCCGAACCGCAACAAGAGTCTCGCAGGGCAACCCGTGACGCACTGACTTTGGTTCGACTTGCCGAGTCGATCGCGGATGTCGAGTATGCGATTGCAACTCATGAGGATTTCAAAAAATGGTTCGGGAAGTGGCTGAAATTTCACATTGTGATTTCCTTCGTTCTGTATGGGCTCATGTTGGTTCACGTGTACTACGCGGTCTACTTCGGCTTGCGGTGGTTTGAATAGCAAACGGATTTTATGAAACGCAATCTAATCATCTTCGCTGTCATCACTACCGTGATTTCAGTGACCTATGTGATGGGCCTGATCCCAACGGCTGTAACCGAATCGGTTTCAACGGTCCTGCATCGTTCCGTCAACCCAGGGACGCTTTCGGCGGCTCACGCGAACTTGGGCGACAACTGCCAGGCCTGCCATACGCCGGTCATGGGTGTGGATACCGTCAAATGTATCGTGTGCCACGCCAACAACGACTCCATCTTGCAACGGCAACCGACCGCATTTCACGCCAGCGTCGGGACGTGCAAGGAATGTCATTTGGAACATCAGGGATACGATGCCAATTTGTCCGAGATAGATCACTCGTTGCTGACATCCATCGGCCTCAAGGCACTGGAGGGTGCCGAGCCGGGCAGTGAGGAGCAAGCGGCCCGAGTTGGTCTAGCGGACAAACTCAAATTTGCCAATGCACCTCATGACCGGATTACATTGCAAGAATCGGTGCTTGATTGCAAGTCTTGTCATTCCAACGACGACCAACACCAGGGGGTGTTCGGAAACGATTGTGCGCAGTGCCACGCGACCGACCGTTGGACGATTCCCGAATACAAGCACCCGTCAACCAGTTCGACCGACTGTAACCAGTGCCACCAAGCGCCGCCGAGTCACTACATGATGCACTTCAAGATGATCTCGGCAAAGGTCGCGGGTAAGCCTCACGCACGGGTTGAGCAATGTCACCAATGTCATCAAACGACGAGCTGGAACGATATTCAACGGGCCGGTTGGTACAAGCATCATTAGGAGTTGAAAGTTGAGAGTGAGGGCGACGTAGAATAGTCGCGAAATCCGCTTTTCTCTGTCTCATTTTCGCGCTGGCAACTTCCAACTCTCAACTCTCAACTCTCAACTCTCAGCCCCTAAACCATCTTGAACGAACTCTCCACCCTACTGCTCCTCCTGACCTTTTTGCTTCTTGCGCTGATGGCGATGCGGCGGGTGAGTGATTGGCTTGAGCAGCCGTCGGTCTTGGGAGAACTCTTGCTGGGTGTGATCGTTGGGAACGTTGGATTCTGGTTCGGGTCGCCGGTCTTTGCGGTTTTGATGAATCCTGAGTCAGCGGAGACGCTCGTCGAGACGGCACCGGTGGCAACCCATGTCGCGACGATCTTCGCAGCGTTGGCCGAGCTTGGAGCCATCTTGCTGTTGTTTTCAGCTGGACTGGAGACCAGTGTCGCCAAGATGAAACGTGTCGGTGGACGGGCCGTGTTGGTTGCGATCATAGGTGTCGTTGCACCGTTTGCGTTGGCGTACGGAACCTGTGTCGCCTTGCATGTTCAGATGACGGTTGCTGGGCATCTCTTTTTGGCAGCAACGCTAAGTGCAACAAGCGTTGGCATCACGGCAAGCGTTTTGAAGGATTTGCGGGCCATGGGCCGACATGAATCCGAAATCATCTTAGGTGCTGCCGTCATCGACGATGTGCTTGGACTGGTGCTATTGGCCATCGTGTCGCGCATCGCAACGAGTGGCGATCTTGCCCCTTGGTTGATTGCACAAACCAGCGGTACGGCTTTGGTCTTTGTCTTCCTCACTCTGCTCTTTGGCGAAACTCTCGCGGCTCGCGGCGCAAAGTTGTTTCAATCGCTCGACAAACAGAATGGCCGCGAGTTTTTTGCGTTGGCCTTCACGTTTGGATTTGCATGGTTAGCGCAGTCCGTCGAGTTGGCCGCAATTGTGGGTGGGTTTGCCGCTGGGTTGGTGATGCGAGACCACGTTGCTCCACTTCGATCTGCATCTGAAAATGGACGAGTTCCCCCAACGATTTCGACGACGATCGCTCCGCTGGAGCGGTTCTTATCACCGTTGTTCTTTTTGTTCGTTGGAATGCAAGTTGATGTCACGTTCTTTTTCGACAGCATGACGTTGCTACTGGCAGCGATCTTCACGCTCTGTGCCGTGATCGGGAAGCTCCTGTCAGGTATCGTCGCGGGAAGCAATCTCAGTCGGCTCGCGGTTGGAATCGGAATGATCCCACGAGGAGAAGTCGGACTTGTGTTTCTTGGCGTCGGTCGGGGGCTAGGTGTCGTGAATGACTCGCTCTTCGCAGCCCTTGTCATCGTCGTGTTCGCGACAACGATCGTGACGCCACCGTTACTCAAATGGTCGCTACGACGCGATGATGCTTGAGACACAAGTGTTATCAGAGCGACTTGGATGTGTGGTCAATTCGATCTCAGGGGATTTCCTGCTCACTAAATCGAAATCCTTTAAGGTGTTTATACAAAAGGACTTGCGGATTTTCGCAGGACACCGGCACGGCAAATGCGTTTCTTGTCCATCAACGATCACCGAATGGGTCGGGGGTCGTCCTCCCAAGCAAAAGGTACAGAACGATGAAACGAATTGCATTGATTGCCCTGTTCGCCGGCGTGTTGGCGTTGATTCCGTCGAGTTTCACGCACGCTGCCGACTACTTACATGGACATGCCTACATTGGCGGGCATGGGTACGTTGGTGGGCATGGCTACTCGGGTGGTCATGGTTACGTTGGTGGTCATGGCTATTCCGGCCACGGGCATTCCGGCTTCGGACATGTTTCGAGACGCCTCGGGCACGGCGCAGGACATGGGTATCCCTACGTCTCGCCGAACTATGGGAATCATGGGTATTACCGGTCGTACGGACATCAGCGCGGGGTTCGGATTTCGACGCCTCACTTCGGCTTGCGGATCGGCCACTAAACGCCGTTGTCTCGGATGCGACGACCAGTTGCCTTGTCGATACCGCTAGAACCGGCTTGTGTTTCCGGCGGGCGTCGATTGCGACGCTTCCGGCCTCAAAGGTGCGGCAAATGGGGTTAGACGAATTGGGCAAACTTGATTGCCAACTTGTTCAGCTCGCAATCTCATTTTTTGCGGTCGAGGAGGAAATCCGTGAAGGAACCGGTCGACTTGAGCATCAAACCATCCGAACGAACTACAAACATCAACCTCTCAGGGAATCGAGGGAATCATGTCGAAGGGAATCGCATCGCTGGCTTTACCGCTAGCATTCACACTTCTTTTTGTCCTCTCCGGGTGCGCTCGCGATCGCTACGCCTCTATTGGAGCAACCAGCGGTGGCTGCGGCAGCGGAGGATGCGGCAGTTCTTCCGCTGGCGGGTCCAGTTGTCATGACACTGGCGGTGTCGGGATGCCTCCACAAGCCGTGGCTCAGCAGCAGACAATGACTCACCAGCCCGCGGTGGCAAGCAGTGGCGGTGTCATCAATCACAAGCTCTGCCCCGTGATGGGGGAACCGCTCGGTTCGATGGGCGACCCCGTCCCCGTGACGGTCGGCGGTGAAACACTCTTCGTTTGCTGTCGTGGCTGTGTGAAGAAGGTCAAGGCCGATCCAGCCAAATACTTCGCGATCGCTCGCAACGAATGACCGAAAAGTTTTTGAGTCCCGCGAAGAATGCGGGGCCACCGATCATCTAAATCTCGTTGCCGTCAAGCAGCCCCAGTGTCGGGGCTTGTCGGCATTCTAAAAAAACTATTCTCGATCAAGGATGAATGAGATGAAGAATGTATTTTCCGCTGCTTTTTTGGTAATCGTTTTAACGCTAACGGTTGCGGCTTCCGGTTGCGCCTCTTCAGGCAGCGGCTATGGAGGCTCCGACGGGCATGTCGGGCATAGCCACTAAGGCGTTGCATGGCCCGAACCGGCGATCACAACTGACGAACGAACAAAGCGAACTAGGTTGATCGAATTTCATGAACTCCCCTGGTGAAATTCGGCAACCGTTCGCTTCCGTTCTGCTGGCGACGCTGTACTTTGCTGCAGTCGTCTCGCCCGCCACGGTGGCGGTGCTTGCCGTGCCTCAGACCGACCACTCGTTGCTGAGCGAGATTGCTAAAAATTGTGGTTTGGTCGGCATCGGCATTCTGTTATTTCAATTTGTGCTGGCGGGCCGGTTGCGATGGATCTGCGATGTGTTCAGTCTCAGCGAGGTGATGCTCTTTCACCGCTCGATGGGACTTCTCGCAATCGCCTTGCTGTTGCTGCATCCGGTGTTGCTCGCCGCCGGAGAGGGCGATTGGAGTTTGATCTATGGATGGAGCCAGCCCTTGTACATCTGGGCGGGCAAGCTTGGGCTGCTGGCGCTAATCACTCACATCGTCGTCTCCGTTTTTCGGACTGCACTCAAACTGAGTTATGAACACTGGCGAATGACGCACGATGTTTTGGCCGTTGCGATCATCGGCTTGACTTTAGTTCATGGTTGGTTTGCCGGAGGCGACTTGCAAGCCTGGCCGATGCAATTGCTCTGGATTTTACTTGGCGGGGCGGCCATTTCCGTTTTGGTTTGGCATCGCTGGATTCGCCCCATGAAACTTGCCAGCCAACCGATGCGTGTCGTCGAGGTGCGGCAAGAAACGCCGGACGTCTGGACACTTCGCTTGGCGGGAGTTGAAAATTGGACTGCCGATCACCTGCCCGGCCAGTTTCAGTTCTTGACATTTCCCGACTCCTGGGCCGTTCCACCTGAAGAACACCATTTCACGATTGCGTCCAGCCCCACCGCGGAAGGTTACGTCGAATCAACGATCAAGGCTTCGGGCGATTTCACGAGGAAGATTCAGTCGATTGAGCCGGATGACCCCGTGATTGTTCACAAGGCATTTGGGCATTTTTCGTACCTGATGCATGCGAATGAAAACGCATTTGTGTTTGTTGCCGGCGGGATCGGTGTGACGCCGTTGATGAGTATGCTGCGACATATGCGGGATACCGGAAGTCAAAAACACGTGCGGTTTTTGTTCGCCAACAAAACAGCAGCTGACATCGTGTTTGCTGACGAATTGGCTCAAATGCAGGCAACGCAATCTCCGCCTTTGACTTTGACGCATGTGTTGTCCAATGCCGATGAATCGTGGTCCGGCGAGCGGGGTCATATCGATGCCGAGAAGATCGAGCGATTGCTCGGCGAGATTGAGTCAACGACCGGCGTTTATGTTTGCGGACCGGCGGCGATGACGAAGCAAGTGATCGAAGGTTTGCAGGATCGCGGGGTATCGCATCGCCAAATTCACACGGAATCTTTTTCGCTTGCTCATGACACAGCACCGACGAGCGCCGGCAGCCTGTGGCGGAGGCGTCTGACGGTCGCCACCGCACTGATGGTAGTGGTACTGGTGGGTGCTGTGGCGTTGTGGCGCGCCGATGGGGCTTCTGCGGGAAATGGTCACCAACACTCGCACGGCCACAGCCATAGTTCGAGTGACGGCGGATCGCAAGAAGACGTTTCCCCATCCGAAGAGACGCATGACCACGCCGCCGAATAAGAATTTGGCGAAATCGGTGCGGTTTTACTGAAGAATGCCGGGCTGCCGAGCATCGAAGCAGATGGAAGCTCGCTATCACGGTATTCCGCCGAGCATCACTTGGTGGATCGATCGCGTGCCACATCGATCGCTGCTTGCCACCGAAAGGCGTTCACAATGAGACGCACGCATTTAAAAATCCTACTGGTTTCGGTTTTCTTTTTTGGAATAGGGTTCCAGTCCGCCGTGGTGGCACAGCATGGTGGGGGCCACGGCGGTGTTGGCGGGCACGGCGGCTTTGGAGGCCACGGCGGCTTCGGCGGGCACAGCGGTTACGGTGGGCACAACGGCGTTGGTGGGCACAACGGCGTTGGTGGTCACAGCGGTTTTGGCGGGCATTCGGGATACGGCGGTCATGGTTTGTCCACTCATGGCACTCTTGGTCATGGTTACAGCAGCTTAGGGCATGGCGGCTACGGGCATGGCGGCTATCTTCACGGCGGCTACGGGCACGGAATCGGGTTGGGTATCCACTTGGGGGCAGGTATCGTTCATCACGCGTACTATCCCCACTACGGAACCTATGGGGGATACTATGCGGGCGTTTATCCGTACTCGTATTACGATGTCGATCTTTACTCCTCGGCTCCCGCTTCGAGTTACGTTGCCGGTTCGTCGCAAACGCCGCAAAGTTATTCCGTTGCGAAGCCGGCGATTCCAGACGCTGCATCCGCTACAGCCTCATCGAACAGCCCTTCGGATGAATCGTATCGACTATCTGCCGAAGCTGCATTCCGTGCCGGGCAGTTCGGTCGAGCGGCGAAACTGGTTAGTCACGCTTTGGTAGAAGACCCAGAAAACGTCCAGCTTCAATTGTTGCTCGCCCACGCATTGTTCGCTTCGGGTGACTATCGCGGTTCCGCGTTGACGATCCATCGCGCGGCGTCCATCGGCGGCTTGAGTGAACTCGGTTACGATGTCAAGAGTTGGCGGAATTTGTACCGCGATGGCAGCTATACCGAAGCCATGAATCGTCTCAACAAGTTTGTCGCCGAGAACCCCGACGACGCTGCGGCGAGGTTCGTCAGAGGCTATCATTTCCTGTATTTGGACAACCATGCCGACTACGCCAAGAGAGAGTTATCCAAGGCGTTGGAACTGGAACCGGGCGATCGCTTGGCGTCAGACTTGATCGCAAGATTGGATGGCGATCCGATCGGACCACCGACTTTGGACGCCGAGCCGTTAGAGTCCGCGTCTTCCGCGACGCCCGCCGTCGATGATCATTCCACACACACCCACCCTTAGACTTGAGAACTCGAACCGACTGATTTCTATCGGCTTATCCAGTACAGTTCAAAAATGGCGAAGCCCCGTTACAGTTGTTCATTCGCGTCGTTTTGAGCGGTAAATGAAGTCCACACGTAAAATCAACTTGCAATGCCCCGTTTGTGGGATTGCTCAGTTTCGGTTTCGCTTTGAGAAAAAGGGACGTGATTTCTGGCGGTGCATGTCGTGCGCTGGTGAGCTGCTGTATCCGTTGCCAACGGTTGACGAACTGGAACAGTACTACGACGAAAGCTATTCGGAGGGCATGTATAGCGATTTTGCTGCCGCTCAAACGATGAAACGCATGACGGCTCATAGCCGTCTGTCAGAACTAAGCCGATACGTCCCGAGCGCCAGTGGCGGTCGATGGCTGGATGTTGGGTGTGCCGACGGAACGTTCGTGGCGGTTGCCAAGGAGAAAGGTGCGGATGCCCAAGGCGTCGAGCTCTCAGCAACGGCAGTGGAACTCGCTCGTCAGGCTGGCCTGAATGTTCACTCTGGGACGGTCGATTCGCTACCAAACGATGCTCGCTTCGATACCATCACGGCATTTGACGTGATTGAACACGTGTTGGACCCTCGCGATTTCATTCGTGCTTTACGCATGCGAGTCCGCGATGGCGGGCATATTGTCCTGACACTTCCCGACCTAAACTCAATGGCCCGCCGGTTGATGGGATCGCGATGGTATTTTTACATTCCTGAAGAGCATTTGCACTATTTCAATCGCCAGAATCTAAGCCTGCTACTCCAAGAAGAAGGATTCACCGTCAAAGCGGCTTGCCGAACGTACAAGCCTTTGACGTTCGACTACTCGCTCGTCCAATTCGCTGAATACAACCCGATGATACACCGAGTGCTCAGTACCATCGGGAACTTAATGCCATCCCGGCTACGATCAAAAGTCATTCCGCTTCCGATCGGCGAAATGATGCTGATCGGCCAATACAACGCAACATAACATTGAGGATTGGTGAAATACCCCAGTTTTGGGAACCGGGCTGCTTCGACGCGCTATCGAGTGAATTGGTTTATCTCAAATCCATCCCGCCGAAGGCATCAATTTCGTGCGGGCGTGCCAATTGAATCTTCCGTCCTGTGAACGCTTCGAGCTTTTGGTGCAAGCTACCGATGCGTTGTTTCATGTTGGACAAGAATCGGTTTTGATTCGCGTCCTTCTTGTGTGTTGCCATTGAGTTGCTGAAACCCATTGACTCCATCTCGGCAAAGTGTGACTCGTCGTACGTCGGTTGAACCAACTCAGCCAACTTGCCATTTCGCCACATCGTCGCCTGTTCGAGGTGAATGGTGGCCGCGTTGAGTTCCCGGCAAACGCAAGTCACATCGCCATCGGCCCCGTCCTTCTCCAATTGACAGCAGCAGGTGTCGCTCTGGACGCAGTGGTGTGAAGCCAGTGCGACGTGTGCTTCGACAAAGGCTCGTTGCAGTTCGCCATAAGCCTGAACCTCGCCACGCTCAACCGCTGACGCCAACAGCTTCAAGTCATGGACGGACTTCTCGATCGCCACCTGAGATGTTGCGTCGGCACGAGCCGCTTCGAGCCGCAAAAACGCCAACGCGGTTCGCAGCGACGATGCGGCTTTCTTGTTGTTGCCGGAGAGAAAATGCTTCCTCGCTAGCTGAAAGTTCTCGCAAGGCTTATTCACGAAGGCAGACAAGATATCAGCGTCCACGACGACTTTGTTTGCCGCATGATGTCCCGCGTGCTCTTGGCCTAATGCAGACGAGGCAGAACCTGTGACACCCACAGCCACTGCCAAAGATGTCACGACCAGCTTGACTTTGAGTGCTCGCAACATTTTTCTTTCCCTTCATTCCGTGTGATGGAGCAACCTAATTCATCCGTGTTCGTGGCATCGACAGTTGCTCACCAGCAGCTTCAGCGTCGTACGCCAGGATGCCGGTGTTTCCACGAAATGGCTCGTCATCGGGCGACGTTTTTCGCCTAAGCCGCATACTCCCCCAAGGTATCGAGGCTCTCCGTTTGACGCCCACCCTCTGTCCCTGCGGTTAGGCCACTTTGAAGTGCCGCTTCAGTTGCAAGCAGTGTTTTTCCAGAATGTGCCAGCTCAGCAGAGCGATCCCGTAGGTTAACAAAAACATGAATGCGATGTAGCACAGATGAGCGATGATTGAATCATCACCCCCGAATCGCTCAAAGACACTCATCGAAGAAGGCAACATTGCCACCAATGGAATTAGCGGGCTTTGAAAGACATACATCGCGTAGCTGTACTTTCCCAGCGAACGCAGCAACGACGATCGAAACAACCGTCCCAGGTTCATGCGACTTTCCGGTCGTAATACGACCGCAATCAGCAAGGCAAACGTCACCGGAAACGCAGTCTCAGCAGCGGTTAAAAAACGCCTGTTGAAAAGCGCGATTGCCAACGTCGCTAGTGCAGTGACCACAAGCCCAATTCGCAGGCGGTTGATACCGACTGTTCGATCGTTTCCGTCGCTTCGCGTTCGCTGATGGATGATCAGCATGGCTCCGATCAACATGGCGTCAAAGCGAAAGAAGCTGAAGACGTCGGTCGCAACGTCATTTTGACTCATCGCCGCAAATGCGATTCGGCTGGATAAACAGACGACGAATCCGATGGTCGCCACCCGAAGCAACCATCGGTTCGGCACCGTGAAAATAATCGTCGGCCAAATCAGGTAGAAGTGTTCCTCCACCGCCAGTGACCAGAAGTGATCCAGGCGTCCAAAGTTCCATTGCCCAGCCAGGCTCATGTGAACGTTGGTTAGGTACGTCCACAAGTAGAACTGCTTGTCGGTCGCTTGCTCAAACGGGTTATCGCGACCGGTCAAAATCGGGATGATGACGACGAAGATGGTGAGAGCGACGAAGTAGAGCGGAAAAATCCGCAGACTTCGGCGGGCCAAGAAATTGCGGTACCGATTGGTTGTCGATTTTGCGTCGAGCAACACTCCGGTGATTAGGAAGCCAGATAGAACGAAGAATAACTCGACGCCGCGACTCCCCAAGGTGAGCGCATCGTGCAGCAAGCCACCGAGCCGGGTGTCGATCGGAATGTCGCGGCTAAAGCGATAGAGCGTGACGAGCAAAATCGCCAAACCTCGAACCCCATCCAATTCTGGAATGTGTTTCGAGGTGGCGTTTGTTGGCTTGGTGGGCGAACTACTCATGCCCTCACGTTCGATCCGTCGTTGGTTTGACGTTGAGACCGTCAATCAATGCTGATGACCAGCATGCGGATCATTGGCGACCGGAGCTGAACCGGTCGTGGGCGCGGACACTGCATTGGACATGGGCATAGGAGGTGCCTGATTGCTGCTAGGTGCAGCGGGCTGGCCTTGCAAGGGTGCGCTCCCGGACGTGCTGAGCTGCATCATCGTGGGCAATGCTGTTGGTGCTTCGCCAGTCTTGCTTTGGCAGCAACTCGAACCGCCATCGGCACAGCAACTTGATCCTCCGCCAGCACAGCAGCTCGGGACGTTGCCGGTGAGATTAGAAAACGGCGAAGTCGCCAGTGACGAGGCAGGTGAGTGCTGAGCCGGCATGGTTGTTCGCGCGTTCATTGGCATCGCAGCGCGCGGTGCCGCGTAATTGGCGGGCGGATTCGAGTAGAAGGGCGCAGCGGAATAGTCGCTTGGGCCGTACTGACTCGGGGCTGGTTGATAAGCGGGCGATGCGATCGGAAACCCGCCTCCTGAGTAGTACGAGGCGATCGGAGCGTTAGTGGCGACTGGCGCTTGAGCACCACCCGAACATCCGCAACCAGCATTCGCCTGGGCGGGGACGCCGATCAATCCAGCCAGTGCTACCGCAGCCATGAACATTTTCATCATCAAAATCTCTTAGTGGGGTTTCGGAAAGGTGAACATGGCCGGTTGGATGCACCGAGTCGTCGAATCCTTCACAGAAAATTGAGATCGGTCAGACTGCCGCACTTTGCTGGCATTTGGCTCTGGTGGGCCTCCAGGCAATTCACGAATGCTTCGGACGCGCGGATCTCAAAAAAGATTCGGAGTTCCTGTGAAGAATCCGATCAGGCCAAGCATCTAACCGGGCAACGTACAACGTTGTGTTTCGTGATCGCCAAAAAGTGTCGATTGTCGGCTCGGTCGCGAAAGATTGGTCCCCAAACCCTGAATCGAAGGATTCTCCGAATGACGATCAAACGATCACCCCTTTTGTTTTCGCTAGCCCTTGGATTGGTTGTCAGCGGCCTTGGTTCACTGTCCGCGGTTGCTCAAGAGCACAACCACGCGGGCCATGACCACCAAGCCATGATGAAGAAGGAAGCCAAAATTAACGAAGCGCTTTCTTCCTTGTCCGCGGAAGATCAAAAATACGCGAAGGCTCAGCGCTTCTGTCCGATTATGACCTACGACCGCCTCGGCTCGATGGGCACGCCGCTGAAAGTGATGATCGAAGGCAAGCCAGTCTTCCTGTGCTGCAAAGCATGCGTGGACGACGCAAAAAAGGGTGGCGAAAAAACAGTCAAGACGGTCATGAAGTTGCGTGATTCAACGGCAACGCTTGCCAAACTGCCCATGGAAGAACGCATGGCAGTCGAAGCACAGAAGTATTGCGCTGTCGCGAACACGAGCTTCCTCGGCTCAATGGGCGCACCGCTGAAGCTAGAGATCGACGGCAAACCCGTTTATCTTTGCTGCGGAGGCTGCACGAAGAAGGCGCAAGCCGACCCGGCCGGAACATTGGCAAAGGCCCAAAAGCTGATCAAAGCCGGAACGCTTGAAGGCCACGATCACGCCGCGCACGGACACGGCGATCACAAGCACTGATGTGAAGCGAGCTGGGAGTCACGGAGTACAAATTTTTCCCCATCTCCCTGAGACTTCCCCTCTCTTTGACTCCATCCCAAACGGGTCGCATCAGTCATCACTGATACGACCCGTTTTCGTTAGGTCACCCAATCAAGTCTGCAATTCTAACCGAAGGCAAAGCGATGCAGAAACTGTCACCCATGCGATTTGGCCTCGGCCTCGGTACCGCTTGGTCCCTGTTTTACTTGCTGTGCATTTTGACGATGAATCTGTTGCCGCAGCAGACAACCGTCTGGTTGTTCAACGTGTTTTTTCACGGCCTGGATGCCAGTTCGATCATGCGGTGGGACATTCCATTGTGGGAGTCGGCCGCGAGTTTGGTTTTGAGTTTTCTTGCTGGATGGTTGTGTGGTTTCACTTTGGCGATCGTCTACAACTTCGGCTTGAAATCGGAGTCGGCCTAGATGTGCCGTTTCGTCCTTTACCGCGGCGAGCCGATCACCATCGACACCCTGACGACACGCCCCAAGAACTCGATCATTCACCAGAGTTTCCAGAGTCAACTGGGCGAACAACCGCTCAACGGCGACGGGTTCGGTTTGGCGTGGTATGTACCGGACTTGTCGGATTCGCCAGCACTGTTCCGATCGACGCAACCGGCTTGGAA
Organism: Rhodopirellula bahusiensis; assembly: GCF_002727185.1. NCBI lineage: Bacteria > Pseudomonadati > Planctomycetota > Planctomycetia > Pirellulales > Pirellulaceae > Rhodopirellula > Rhodopirellula bahusiensis. The sequence continues at coordinate 52,746 of NZ_NIZW01000033.1, read as the reverse complement.
TGATCGAAACCTGCAGCAACTCGCCGAGGTTTCTAAGAGCCATTTGATCCTGGCCCACGTTCGTGCCGCCACCGGCGACACCGACGTATCTCAAGCGAATTGTCATCCGTTCGTTGGCGGTCGTTTCGTGTTCATGCACAACGGTTCGGTGGCAAACTATCACCAAGTCCGCCGTGGTTGGATGCAAACCCTTCGTGATGAATCATACGATCAAGTTCGTGGTCAAACCGATTCGGAATTGATGTTCGCATTGTTTCTTGGCGAGCTTGGCGATTCAAATGGGATCGGCCCAATGTCCGAAGCGGTCCAAAACGTGATTCGCAGGGCCGAGCGAACGCGAACTGAACAGAAAATCGAAGAACCGAACTTTTTGAACTTAGCGGTGACGAATGGTCGCGAGGTCGTCGCGACACGATTTGCTTCCGACAACGCAACACCCCGCAGCTTGTTTTTTGCCCAGGGCGAAGGTTGCGAATGTGAAGACGGTGAGTTTCTGACGAAAACGACGGGGACTCATCAACAGGAACCTAGTCGAGCAGCGTCCACAGTGATCGCTTCGGAACCACTGAGCGATCAACCGCTGTGGACCGAGGTTGCTCCAGGTCAGCTACTGACTATCTCCAGCGACGACAGACTCACAAACGAACCTATACGCATCTAGGCAAGCACAAGATTCAGTAGTGGACGACGTAACGAATCCAAACTGATCCGATACCGTGGCATGGTATTTGCCGCCTGTGTGAGATGTAGGTCTCTATCGGGCCCCTTTCTCCCTGCTCCCACTCTCCCAACTAGACAAAGCATGAGCGAAGAATCCTCCGGAAGCAACCAATACGAAGAAAACAGTCTCTCGTTGACCGGATCGGTCGCGATGGGCACCGGTGTGATGATTGGGGCTGGGATTTTCGCGCTCACCGGGCAGGTGGCTGAGCAAGCCGGTGGCCTCTTTCCGCTCGCGTTTCTTGCTGCTGCGATCGTTGCCGGCTTCAGCTCGTATTCGTACGTGAAGATGGCGCAAAAGTACCCGTCGGCTGGCGGCATCGGAATGTTTCTGATGAAGGCTTACGGTAAAGGCACCGTCACGGCGGGTATGGCACTATTGATGTACTTTTCGATGGTCATCAACGAAAGTCTCGTCGCGCGGACGTTCGGAACCTATACGTTGCAATTGTTGAATTTCGAAGATACGGCGTTTTGGACTCCCGCATTGGGCGTTGGTCTATTGATCGTCGTGTTTCTGATCAACATCATGTCCACAAGCTTCATCGGCAAATTCTCGCTTGTGACGGCGGCCATCAAGATCGGTGGCATTCTGATTTTCGCCGGGGCCGGATTGTACGTTTCTGGATTGTCGTTCGAATCGATCGGCGTGACCGAACGAACGTCGGGTACGAGTTTTCTATCTGCGACGGCGTTGGCATTACTTGCCTACAAGGGCTTCACCACGATCACCAACAGCGGCTCGGAAATCAAAGAGCCAACCAAGAACATTGGTCGCTCAATCATTTGGTCACTGTCGATTTGTTTGATCATCTACCTTCTCGTCGCATTGGCCGTAGCCGGCAATCTGAGCGTCTCGCAGATCATTGAACACCGCGATTACGCTTTGTCGAAAGCCGCCGAACCCGCTTTCGGGCAGTGGGGCCGTTACTTCACGGTGGGTCTGGCCGTCATCGCGACGATCTCGGGATTGCTCGCCAGCACGTTCGCTGTGTCGCGGATGCTGGCCATGCTGAGCGAAATGAAGCTTGTGCCGCACAAGCATTTCGGGATGCCCGGCGACATGCAAAAACACACGCTCGTTTACACCATCGTGATCGCCATCGCGCTGACAATCTTTTTTGACCTCGGCCGCATCGCATCTCTCGGGGCGATCTTCTACATCGTCATGGACGTCGCCATTCATTGGGGCGTGCTGCGACATTTGAAAGAAGACGTCAAAGCGAATACTGTCATCCTTGTCACTGCGATCGTGCTCGACATTGTCATCCTCGGCGCGTTCGTATGGATGAAGGCGACCAGCGACATGCTGGTAATCTGGGTTTCCATTGTCGGCTTCGTCGTGATTTTCGCGGGAGAACGTTGGTTCTTGGCCCGCGTCGATGATTCCGATCATGAAGATCAACTCGACGAACAACGGAAAAAGCAACACGCGACGTAGGAGTACACCATGACCACACGGACCAACCATTCACCCTGGCTATCCATCCTATGGATTCTTTGCCTCGCAATCCCGCTGGTGTTTCTGCTGACGGCCAGCGGAGGCGGGATGCACAGTATACTTTGGATGTGGATTATTCTGTTGCTGTGCTTTTACATGATCGCGAGCATGGCGGTTGCGGGCCGGGCAGCCGGACGAACCGACGAGGAATCGATCGCCGATGACGGTGTGCGGATGATTCCCGACGGCGAGCAGCCACCGGCGATCGCGTCGGTGATGGATGTCCGAGTTGCGACGCGGCAGCAGGGCGTCGGATTGTTTCGCGGCCGGTTGAACATGCCAGCCGACGAAGCGTTAAAGAGACTCGAAAGCGAACTGGGCGAGAACGCGGTTCCGTTGATCCAGCAGGACGACGAACTCGGTACGGCAATCGTATTGATGAATCGACCAACCGAAGAAACGACGTTGGAGCGTCCGACGCGGCTTTGGCTGCATTGGTTGCTGTTCGCGTTGACGTTTTTGACGACGACCTACGCGGGAGCGTTGCATCAGGGCGTGAATCTATGGGAGCAACCGGGGGCTTTCGCCGTCGGTTTGCCGTACTCCATCGGTTTACTACTAATCCTCGGCGTACACGAACTCGGTCATTACTTCACCGCGAAACATCACGGGCTGAATGTCACTCCGCCGTTCTTCATCCCGATTCCGTTTGCATTGGGGACGTTCGGGGCGTTCATTCAGATGAAGTCGCCAACGCGAAACCGTCGAGCATTGTTCGATGTCGCCGTGGCTGGTCCTTTGGCCGGTTTGGTCGTTGCGATACCGGCACTTCTGGTCGGTTTGCAAAGCTCGGAAGTTCTTCCCCCGGAAACCGAAGTCGCCGGCGGAATGCTCGGCCACGGAACGTCGGCCGGATCGTCGATCCTGTTCGCACTGCTGTCGAAGATCGCGTTGGGCGAACAATTGCAGGACGGCTATCTCGTGCAACTCAGCCCGCTGGCGTTCGCGGGATGGTTGGGCTTGTTCATCACGGCGCTCAATTTGATGCCAATCGGGCAGCTCGACGGCGGCCACATGGCAAGAGCGATGTTCGGACGGCGAGTGGGCGAGACAATTGGTAGCGTCGCGATGTGGTCGCTCTTTCTGCTTGCGATTTTCGTCTGGCCCGGACTGTTGTTCTTCGCCTTGTTCATCTTCTTCATCGCCGGGCGCGGCACGCCACCATTGAACGACATCACACCGATTAGCAGCGGCCGTCAATGGATTGGTTATGCGACGTTTGTCATCCTGGCGATGATCCTGATTCCGCTACCGCACAAGTTTTGGCAAGCGGCCGATATTTATTGCCCCTACTTGTAATTGGAGATTGAAGAATGCCGACTGGAGATTCGTTTGTGCGAGATCGCTGTAGAGGTGACATGATTGCGTTGCTGGACGTTGGCGGCGAAGGCCGATACGCGACGGCAATGAACCTCAATCCGAGTGCCGAAAAAACGCTCGGTCCTGACAAGGGACGGCCGATCCCGAATCGAATCGACGGACGAGCCGAGGATATTCCGCTGCCGGATTCGTCGGTCAAAGCGATTGTCGTCGAACGCACACCGCTTCGCAACGAAGCGATTGACGAACTTGCAAGGGTTGCCACCAACGATGCAACCTTGGTCTTTCGCCATCCCGTTGACGAACACTCCGACCCGCACGCACGGGTAGTAGAGCAAATCAACGGCGAAGTCGAGATTGGCCAATTGGAATTTGATGGCCAGATGGTTCAACAACTGACGATCCGACTTGGAGCAGGCTAGTCGTGAGCTAGAACCGAAAAGCGGGATGCCCCGACTTGACGATGCCAGAACACACTGTACGCGAGCGACATCCTGACGGTCAACCTGAATTGCAGTGAGTGAATTAGCACGAGGATGCCGATCGTGAGCGACAGCAGGATCGTGACACTGACCCCCGATTCCGCAAATTCGCCGACGAGATCGTCGCGACAAAAAGACAGATCGCCTAGATGAAACAGCTCATCGCAGACTTAGAGGCGAACGCATTGGCATTGAAAGATTGACTCGCGAATGACGTCTCTTGCTTGTAGGCCAGTAGTCGCAATACATTGAAGACCACAGCCAAAGTGTTGCCTTCGTGTAGAGCGACGGCGGGGCCGATGTTGAGGCCAAGTATCGTGGCGGGGACCAGAAATGCGACCATGCCAAGACTCATCCACAGGTCTTGACGGATGATTGATTTTGTGGAGCGGCTCAGTCCAATGGCCAGTGGCAAGTGGTCGAGGTTGTCGACCATCTGGGCAACGTCGGCGGATTCGAAGGCGACGCCCCCTTCGCTTGGTAGCTCCTATATTTCATTGACCTTGTCGTCAGGCATCATGTCGCTACGGGCTTCGTCGAGGCCGACTTCTAGTGCGACCGCGTAGCCTTCCAAGGCGTGACCGATGCTGAATAGGAACAACAACAACGCGTAGCGTTCTTGCAGATCAGACGATGACTAATCATCCAGTGCCTTTTCGATCGTCCTAGCGTCGGTTATTTGACGATCGAATTCGACTCGAACGACTCCGTCCGGGGAAACCACCGATTCAATGACTCCGTCGATGCGAGCCAGACGCGATTCGATGGCGGATGCTCGGCGTGCATGCATCGGGTCGATGCGCTGATGCCAATGCCCATACCGTTGGTCAAGCTCCGCACCGACTTGATGAGCGAACTGGCGAACTTCGGAAACCGAAATTGCATCAGGATCGAAGTGGATTCGAAAGCTGGCTGGTTCCGTATCGTCAGACGACTTGGCTTCGATTTCGACGACATGAAGCTTATCCACGCCACGCTTCGCCGATACCAAGTCGATGAAGCGGGTCATGCACCGATCGTCTTGGTCGTGAACGCCGGACAGGATTGCATTGACGTGAAAGCGGCTCTTGTTGTCTATCATGGTTCCGTCGTCTTTTGTCTATCACGAAAAGCGGCTCCCGACCCAACGAGGGCTAGTCGTATGATGGGTCGGGAGCCTTGCCGTCTACGGTGACACACCGCACACGACTGGAGCAAAGCGTGTTCCCGCTTGATGGGTCAATTATCAATCGAGGCTTCCTCGTTCTTAGTGGTCATGTTCGTGATCATGCGAAATCTTGCCTGTGTAGGATTTGCCTTCGATTTGCACGATGACCGCACCTTCGGCCTCGGCTTCGAGCCACTGGTCCATTTCGGCATTGGTCGAAGCGAATCGTGACGACTTGCCCGATGCGTCTTCGGCTTGCGGGTCGGCGGGAAGCTCGAACGACTTCACTTTGCCATCATGCTTTAGGCTGACCGTTAGCTTTTCGGCTTCGATCGCGACCGGCTGCGTTGCCGAACCGTCAAGGACATACATGGCGACCGCTCCGGTGCCGTGCATCATTTCGATGTGGAACGCTTCTTTGCCTAGTTCGACCAACTCGCCGCCGTGGGGTCCGTGCTCGGGATGCCCATCCATCTCAATCATCGGTGGCATTTCGTCTATCTCGACCGGGCCGGATGCTTCCGGAGCTTCGGAGACCTGCACATCCTTCTCGGAACATCCGAGAAGAGTGAAGCAAGCGAGGGTCAGAGCGAATAGATATTTCATTTCAGATTTTCGATTGAAGATTGGAGATTGAAAAAGAAGGAGAGATCGGCGACTGATAAATCTACAATCGCCAATCTCAAATCTTCATTGTTCAGTGGGCGTGTTTGGTCTCGAAGCCGAGCTTTTTTAACCATGTTTCCCACTGGTGAGCTTCTTCGTGGCTTTTCAACGCCATCTGCTGCCACTTTGGACAGCGGTAGTTGACGTCCATGTGTCCGCCGTGCGAGCCGACTTTGACTTCGCAGCGAAGTTTCTTCAACGTGCCGACCAACTTGTCCGCCTTCTCGCCTTCGCTGTGTGTGGTCTTCCACTTCTCCAAGCGATACGACACCAGTTCTTTGGCAGCCGTGTTCGGCTCAGCGGCCTTCGCCAACATGCCACCCAACGAAACCGATGCGACCAAAGCCGCGACTGCAAACATTCGTAAATTCAACATTTCAAATCCTCCGAGAAGTGAAGTCAGATTGAAGATTTCCGATTGAAGATTGAGGCCACGTCGGTCTCAGCAAATCTTCAATCTGCATTCTTCAATCTCCAATCCAAAAACGTCCAAAACAACGCCGGTCGAACGAAGAACTCCGCCAACGTGCTGGTCAACAATCCGCCAACGATCACGGTGGCGATGGGATACAAAATCTCTTTGCCGGGTTCGCCCGCGGCGAGTGCGAGCGGCAGCAAACCGATGCCGGACGTCAGTGCCGTCATCAGCACTGGAGCCATCCGTTCTTGGCCCGCGCGACGCACCATCTCACCCGTCCACGATTCGCCTTCGTGTTCGACCAAGTGGATGTAGTGGTTCAGCAGCAGGATTCCGTTGCGACTGGCAATGCCGCACAACGAGATGAAACCGACCATCGCTGCGACCGTCAGGTTTTGATCCGTGATGACGAGTGCCGCGACCGCTCCGATGAACGCAGTCGGCAACGCAACCAACACCTGCATCGAGAAGTTGACGTTGCCAAACAACGTGTAAAGCACCAAGAACATGCCTAGCAACGCGACGCCCGAAAGAATCATCAATCGACGCGTTGCCGATTGCTGGCTTTCAAATTGGCCGCCGTATTCGATGAAGTAACCCGGCTCCAATTCCAAATCTGTCAGTCGCGTTTTGATGTCGCTGACAACGTCCACGATGCCTCGCTCGGAAACGTTGGCTTGCAACACGATTCGACGCCGTACCTGTTCGCGCTTGATCATGTTCGGCCCGCCGCTCTCGTAGATGTTCGCCACCGCCTCAAGCGGCAACGTGCCTCCATCGGGAAGTGGGACGGCAAGACGCTTGAGTTTTGTGACGTCCTCGCGGTACGGTTCATCCATTCGTAGCATCAGATCAAACGTGCGTTGGCCGAGCAGAACTTGGCTAATGACTTGCCCGTTCATCGCGGTCTCGACCAGTTCCATGACGTTGGCCGGCCGCAGCCCGTTTTGCGTTAGAGCCTTGCGATTCAGCTCGATGCGAAGCTGTGGAATGTTGGTCTGCTGTTCGATCATCACGTCGGCCAAGCCCGGCACGTCCGCGATGCGTCTCTTCATCTCCTCAGCCTTGGTCCGCAACACGTCTAGATCGTCGCCGAAGAGCTTGATGCCGATTTGCGCCTTGACGCCCGAGATCATGTGACTGATCAGGTGCGCCAGCGGTTGCTCGGTACTCGACACCACGCCCGGAATGTCCTCCATCGTTTCGCGAATCTGCTGGATCGTGCCTTCGCGATCTGCGTCGTCAGCGATCTCCAAGAACAACTCGGTGACGTTGACGCCTTCGGCATGTTCGTCAAGCTCCGCTCGGCCTGTTCGACGCGCGACCGACTTGACCGATTCGATCTTCATCAACTCCTCTTGCACGCTCTGCCCGATCTGGTTGCTCGTCGCCAGCGATGTGCCCGGTGCAAGCAACGCGTTGACCTGAACGGCTCCCTCGTTGAACGGCGGCAAGAAGTCACGTTCGAGTTGCGAAACGGCGAACAACGCGAACGTCACCATGACGGCCGCAACGCCCAACACGGGACCGGCAAACTTGGTGCTGAAGTTAATCGCCAAACCGGCAATGCCTTTGAGTCCCTCCAGCAACCGGCCTTCTTCGGCTTCGGGACCACCCAGCAGTCTTTCGATCACTTGAATCAGAACCCAAACCACTGGCGTCAGGACGAGCGACCACCACAGTGGATTACCCGGCAGTTCAAACGGCAAGTGCAGAATGTGAATCGCTCGCGGGACGACCCAGTACATCGTTAGGGCAGCGATGCCGAAAGCTAGAATCGGTACCACGATTTGCCAGACGCGCTGGCCGACCAACAACAACGATGCCAGTACCGGCGTGACGGTCAGCGAGACGCCCAGCGACGCGATCAGGGAGACGACATACCCCATCGCCAACGGCACAAAGAGCTTGCCTTCCATCCCTTCGAGAGCAAACAGCGGGATGAACACCAGAACGACAATCGCCGTTCCGTAGACCACGCTGCTCCGTACCTCGATGCTGGCGTCGTAAACCACCGCAAGCGTCGGTCGTGGGGATTCGCAGTGGCGGTTCTCTTTCAAGCGGCGGAAGATGTTTTCCACGTCAACGATCGCATCGTCGACCAGTTCCCCGATGGCAACCGCTAACCCGCCGAGCGTCATGGTGTTGATCGACAGACCGAAAGCGGCGAAAACGCACGCGGTTGCGATGATCGACAGAGGAATTGCGGTGAGCGTGATGAACGTCGTGCGAAAGTTCAGCAAGAACAGAAACAAGATCACCAAGACCAGCACGCCGCCATCGGCAAGAGCTTCGACGACGTTGTCGATGGCTCGGTCGATGAATGATCGCTGCGAATAGACGTTGGCGATTCGGATGTCGTCCGGCAAGGACACCTTCAATTCTTCGAGCGCTTCGGCAATCGCTTGATCGACGGCGCGAGTGTCGCTGCCGGGTTGCTTGTTGATGGTGAGAACCACTGCGGGGCCGCCTTCGACTGTTCCGTCGTCGCCACGAAGATACGCGGACGAATCGCCACGCATGACTTGCGGGCCTTCAACAACTCTGGCGACGTCACCCAAAGTGATCGGGCGACCGTCCCGCAATGTGATCGCAATCTCTTTCAGGTCGGCGAGGCTGGTGATTCGCCCGAGTCCACGAACCAGCAACTCGTTCGCACCACGCTGATCCAGGTAGCCGCCGGTCGCATTCAGGTTCGACTCACTGACGGCCGTGTGGACATCGTCCATCGTCAGTCCGAATTCACGCAGCGCGTCGGGATTCACCAGGACTTGATACTGCATCCGGCCGCCGCCCATCGAAAAGACTTGCGACACACCGGGTATCGTCAGCAACCGCTGCCGAACGACCCAGTCGGCGAGAGTGCGAACCTCCATCGGCTCGGTCTCACCGCCTTCGCTCCACATGCCGTACATGAGAATCTGTCCCATGATTGACGAGATGGGTGCGAGTGTCGGTTTCACGCCGTCAGGCAATTGCTCAGCGGCAAGTTGCAAACGCTCGTTCACGACTTGCCGGTCGTTGTAGATGTCCGTGTCCCACTCGAACTCGACATAGATCACCGACAGACCGATGCCGCTGCTGCTGCGAACTGCTTCGACTCCGCTGGCACCATTGAACGTGGTCTCCAACGGAAACGTGATCAGCGTCTCGACTTCCTCTGGTGCCATCCCCGGCGCTTCGGTGATGACCACCACACGCGGCCGGTTCAAGTTTGGAAACACGTCGATCGGCAATTGCAAGGATTGCCACGCACCAACGCCCAGCATGATCGCGGCAACCGCGAGCACGATCAGTCGATTGTTCAGCGAGAAGTGAATGATTCGGTCAAGCATTGTAGATTGATGATTGGAGATTGCAGGTTTTTTCGTGGAAACGGAGACAGCGATGAATGATGTTGAATTGAAGAAGCGAACGAAGATGCTTGCTTTGCGGGTGCTGAAACTGATTGCGGCGTTACCTCAAACGACTGGCGGTCAGGTCATTGCGAAACAAATCGTGCGGAGTGCGACGTCGGTTGGTGCGAACTATCGGGCCGCGTGTCGTGGTCGCTCCAAAGCTGAGTTTGTCTCCAAGTTGCAAATCGTTATCGAGGAAGCCGACGAAACCTGCTATTGGCTGGAACTCATCATTGAAGGAGAACTCCTCCCTGCCGCCAAAGTTGAGCCACTCCTCGACGAAGCCAACCAAGTCACCGCGATCATGGTCGCCTCACGTAAATCAGCAACAACCAAGCCCTAACTCAATCTCCGATCTGCAATCAACAATCTCCAATTCCTCAGTGGTTGTGCCCTGCGTGGGGATCAATGGCTCCGCCCGCCTGGTTCTTCATCGCCATCTGCAATTGATGAGCACCGCTAACGGCAATCGTCTGACCGGGCCAAACTTGGCCGTCGTTCTTGATCGCGACGTTGACGCTGTCCGACGCAATGACTTCCACCGGAACACGATCAAAGTGATCTCCGTTCTCGACGAACAAGAATCGCTCGGGGCCTTCTTCGGCAACCGCGTCCTTGGGAACAACAATCGCGTCCACGACTTGCGACTGTGGGAGCCGAACGGTTAGTCGTTGGCCGGGCTTGTATCGCCAACTGACGTAGCGTTTGTCGCCACGCTGTTCGCTGCGTTCGATCTCATTGGTCAGTCCGACATAGAACGGCAGCGACCGTGATTCAGTACCGACTTCGTTTCCGATGTAGACCACGTTCAATCCCGTGATCGTTTCGACTTCGTCGCCCGCACCGGTCATCGTGGCTTGCAATTCGGCACCCGAATCGGCGGCCTTTCGCAACAGACCTGCGTCACGCTGGTACGCTTGGCCTTCGATTAGCAAGCGGCTGTAATTCGACAGCTGCGCGATCTGCTGACCGGCGCTAACAGATTCGCCGCGTCGAACACTCAGTTCTGTGACCAAGAACTCAGCGTCAATGTGATTGTGCGAATGCAGCGACATCGGCGGTGGTTGCATTGCCGCTAATCTTGCACTCGGGTTGCCCGAGACTCGGTTGTTCGCTTCGCCCAGCGATTCGTGATGCAGTGAATTGTCTTCTTCGACCAAGGGGGCCGTCACGACGACTTCGCGGACCAACGTGCGAGTGCGTTCGATGCTTGCGATTTGGTCTTCACTCAAACCGTGCAGCAACATCGACTGCTTCGCCGCACGGATTTTCGCCTGCAATTTGTCGCGTTCGTACTCGCGGGTTATTCGCGTTTTCCCAGCGATCGCGCCCGAACGGGACGCCGAAGTCAGCCGCTGAATCTCCCGCTCCTCGACATTCAGTTGCCCGAGCTGCGAGAGGAAGTCTTCTTGCGTATTGACGAGGTCTTGGTGCGTCAGCCGAAGCGTGAACAACGGCTCGCCGCTCTTAATCATCTCGCCACGAGAGATATTGATCTTGTTAATGACGCCCGTCAGTGGCGACGTGATCGACACATGCGTTTCACCGGGCCAGCGCGTCACCATGCCGGGGACCTCGATGTAGCTCGTGTACGGACCAACGGTGACGGCCTCAGTCTTCAACCGCAAGTTCGCACGAGCCTGCTGGCTCAATTCGATCGACTGACCCGCTTCGTGACCATCGTGATCATGTCCGGCATGGTCGTCGCCGCCGTGGTCATCGTGTTCACCTGGACCGTGATCGTGACCCGCGTGCGGATCAGACTCATCGACCGCAGTGGCAACGAGGCCAAGTTGTTGTGGATAGTCGGTAAAGGCGAACGCGCCGACGACGATCGCGATTGCCATCGCCAGGATGGTCAAAACGGGGCCGCGCAGGCGCATTAGCCAATGCTCTTAGCGTGGACATGCAAACACATTGATGATTTGAGATTGAAGAATGTAGATTTCAAAAGAGGACTGAAGGATTCAACAATCTGGCGACGCGCAAACGCCTTTCCAAATCGTCAATCTTCAATCAACAATCTTCAATTCAAATGATCCACGTGCAGAGAGAAGCACAGTGAGAGAGAGAGTCCGTCGCGACCCGCGGCGATCGCTGTTGCAATCGACGAGTCGAAAGTGAACTAATGAAGCCGATCATCGGATCGTGCTCGTAGGTCACAAACGCGACTAATGGAGCATCAATGATGAAGACGACATCGCTCGAAGGCACAAAACTGCATTCGACGACGCCATGGCACCCCGGATGGTTTCCATCACAGGGTTGCGACTCGCAGGCACAACACGGAGCCGCTAACTCGATCGCATTGTGGATCGAATCCACCGTCTCTTCTTCACCCAAGCAATCATGCTCGTGATCGTGGCCACACACGTGATCGTCGTGGACACTTGGTGAATCAGCCGCTGAACAGGTGTGCTGGCATCCGTCATGGTCGTGATGTCCACACGCGGCAGCGTGATGCAGCGAACACCCGAAAATCAGGTGCAGCAGCAATGCGGCGACGGTAGTGAGACGACAAACGACAGACACAAAAACATCCTTCGGGTACGGTACAACGGTATTATCGGTCGATACGGTGGAAACGACCATACCAGTCCAATAGTAATGTCAAACTTTCGTCAGATTACGCATCTTCTGGTGGCGGTATCGCGGGCCATCACAGGCTCAGAGTCACCAACAGGCCTTCGATTTCCGCAGCAGCCTGCTTGGCTTGTCCGGCGGCATCCAAGACGTTCAATTGAGTCGTGAAGAGTGTTCGCTGTGCTGTTAACAGTTGTAGGAAATCGGTTTCACCCGCGTTGAACGCTTCCAGCGACAGCTCGTAGGTTTCCTCCGAAGTTGGCACGACGGATTCTTGCAAACGCTCGTACCTTTCCAACGCGACTTGATAGCGACCGACGGCTTCGGCAAGCCGGGCTTCCAGGCTGAGCTGTGCGTTTTGCATCGCGGCTGAAGCGGCAGCGATGTCGGCGCGGGCACTGCGGATGTTGCCCTGATTGCGATTGCGAATGGGAAGCGGAACGCTAACGCCAATGACGGCAAACGTGTCGTCCGAGGATGCGTCGATGCCAACGCCGAGCGTCGCTGTGACGTTTGGGGTAACTTGGGCACAGGCGAGTTGCAGCGACCACTTGGCTCGCTCTAATTCTGATCCGGCTCGTGCCAATTCGGGGCTACTGGCTGAAATTTCGGCGAGCAGCGCTTCCCATGGTGCGGCGATCAGGTCGTCACCCACATCGCCGCTGAGCGGCCCCGCTGGCAGTGCTTGCACCCCGGCCGCCGCAGCGAGTGTCCGCAGATTGGCTTGCAATTGCGTTTCGGCATTCTCCGCCGTGATCCGCGCTTGCTCGGCTTCGACGCGAGCCTGCAACAAGGCGATCTTGGAGACCTCTTCGGCTTCCAGCAAAGCGTTGACCGACTCGATCGACTTTTCGGCAAGTTCGACAATCTGGTCGGCAATCTCGGCTCGTTCTTGAGCCACGACCGCCGCCGCAAACGCAGCTCGAACGCGTGTCAAAACGCGAAGCTCCGCGATCCTCAATTCGGCCTGCTGTTTTTGAATTTCACGGGCCTGAACCTGTTGAGCAATCCCCAGCTTGTTGGCTGTGACGAATTGCTGAGACATCTGCACCGAATGCAGACCGCTGGCACCTTCGTTACCAACCTCCTCGGATTGATATTGCAGCACCGGATTGAACGGCAGACCTGCTTGGACATATTGCCCACGAGTCGATTCTACACGAGCACGAACTTCCGCGATGGCCGGATGCGAACCCAACGCCATCGACTCGATCGACTCGAGCGTCAGTCCAGCATGTTGATCAAAACCATAGGAATACTGGTCCACAATGACCGGCGGGTTTGCAAGCGTCTCGGTCGTCGCGTTCAACTTCATCACGTCGCGAAGGGATGCCGGATCGTTGGCAGATCCACCATCATCCGAAGCGACATCTTCAAGCTCGACGCCGAGTTCGTCCAACTCGTTAAGGTCTTCAACCCGCAAGTCGTCAGCGTCACCCTCATCGGTGAACGCGACCGTCCGAACCGCAGCGGGTTGCTGAACAACCTGCGTTTGGTTCGTTGCTGGGACGTAGTCCCTTGGTGTCGGTTGAGTGAAATGCTGCCCGACGGTCTGACAGCCAGTCGTGAAACCCAAAGCCGCCAAAAGCAACAAGCGTTTTGCTCACCGTCGGTGCGTACTGGTCCTATCGTTCGCGATCACCGCGTGTTTCTCCGTGTAAATACAGACCAGCCCACCTATTCCATCGGACGGGCAAGACCGGTTTGTTAGTTGCGATCCGGTGTGTACGAGCATCCGTTAGAATTCGCATTCGGGTCGTAACGATTGTGCCGGCTTACCCGCGGAGCAGCCTCAGACCGTTGGCGATCACCAACAGCGACGCTCCCATGTCGGCGGCGATGGCGGCCCACAGTGATGCCACTCCCGCCAAGGTCAGCACGACGAACAATGCTTTGATTGCCAGTGAAAACCAAATGTTCTGGCGAATGATGGACAACGTTCGTCGCGAGTGCTCGATCAGCCAAGGTAGTTTCGACAGGTCGTCGGACATGAGGGCGATGTCTGCTGTTTCAATCGCGGCGTCGCTTCCCGCCGCTCCCATCGCAAGTCCCAATGAAGCCCGGGCTAGAGCGGGTGCGTCATTCACGCCATCGCCGATCATCGCGACATGCTCGTAACGTGAAACGAGTTGTTCGACCGCCGCGACTTTGTCTTCAGGCAACAACTCCGCGTGGACTTCGTCGATACCGGACTCCTTGCCGATCGCTTTGGCGGTGCCTTCGTTGTCGCCGGTCAACATCACGATCTGTTTGATGCCGACTTGGTGCAAAGTCTTGATTGCCTCTCGAGTCTCGTCACGGATGGCATCGGCGAGCGTGATAAAGCCGCAGACGTGCTGGTCATTGCCGATCACGACGACGGTTCGCCCGGCCTCCTGCATCGCTTCAAGTTGTTGGCGAACTTCCGGGGTTTCCTGTCCGCGTTGTTCCAGATAGCGATGCGAACCGAGCCAGAAAGTTTTTCCGTCGATGACTCCGGTCGCCCCCTTGCCTTGAATCGTTTCGAACGATTCGGCTGGCGGCATCGTCATGCCACGTTTCTTGGTTTCATCAACGATGGCTCGTGCGAGCGGATGGTTGCTATTGAGTTCCAAGGCTCCGCCGCGCGTTAGCAATTCTTCTTCGTCGTGGTCGTTCATCGGAACGACGTCGATGACTTCGGGGGCACCCTTGGTTAGCGTCCCGGTCTTATCCATCGCGATCGCGACCAGCTTACCAGGTAGCTCGATGAACACGCCGCCTTTAACCAACACGCCATTGCGTGCAGCGGCGGCCAGCGATGCGACGACCGACACCGGTGTAGAAATGACCAATGCACATGGGCAGGCGATGACCAGCAACACCAGCGACCGATAGATCCAAACCGACCATGGTTGTCCGAGCAGCAAAGTCGGAATTAAAAGCATCAACAACGCGACCGCCATCACCACCGGTGTGTAGACCGCGGCAAACTTCTCTACCCACTTTTCTGACGGAGCACGCTTCGATCCGGCGTCGCCGACCATTTGAATAATGCGGGCCAACGTCGTGTCTTCAGCGGCTTTGGTGCTTCGCATTTCCAGCAAGCCGTCGCCGTTAATCGTTCCAGCGAACACCTCACTACCGACCTGCTTTTCGACTGGCACGCTTTCGCCGGTGATCGGTGCCTGATTGACGTCGCTAATGCCCACGGTGACTTCCCCATCGAGCGGTATTTTCTCGCCCGGTCGAATGATCAGGGTCGAACCAACCGGCACCTCGGCAGGAACAACGTCGCGGACTTCTCCAGATTCGTGTCGCAGGTGAGCGACCGGCGGCGTCAGGTCCATGAGCGAAGCGATCGCCCGTCTAGCCCGACCGATGCTCCATGATTCCAGCAACAACGACAGCGAAAACAGGAATGCGACCGCCGCTCCCTCAAACCATTCGCCGATCGCGATCGCCCCGATCACCGCGACCGACATCAGCAAATTCATGTCAGGCCGCAAGGTGACCAGTGCTCGCCAAGCTTTCGGTAGCACCAAATACAGTCCGGCCAAAATTCCGATCAGGTAGCAAACGATCGCGGGCGTTGCGACGGCCCCGTCGAATCCGCCTGAGAGCAAATGAATCACCAGCCCGATCCCGCCGAAAACACCGCTGATCGCGGTCATGATCGCGCGTTGATGGCTTGCCCAGAACGATCGTCTGTCGGATGACTGTTGAGAGCTCTCCCATGTCTCGGCCTTCAACCCCGTCCGCTCGATCGCGGCCAGCACATCCCCGGCGGTAACATCGACGCCATCAAGATCAACGGTCAGTCGCCCATTAAGCAAGTCGAAACCCAAACGCTCATCACCACCGAGCAGCGGCACCAGTTCGCGTTTGATCAACGATACTTCTTCGGCACAATCCATGCCGTGAATTTTAAGTTGCATGTTGTTTGTATCACTCATCGTTGTCTTCCTCGTCGATTTGAACTTGCCATGCGTCGCGTCCAGACTCGTAGGCTTCCCAAGCCACATAGGGAACGATCAACAGTGCAGCCACCGGATCGGCCCACCACCAACCTTGCCACTGCACCAGACCGACGCCGATCAGCACGACAATGGTTTGGTACTCGCAGATCATCGTGTCAATGGCGTCGTATTTCAGAGTCGCCGAATCGGTCTTCTTGCCGTAGCGATACTTGCCCCATGCCAGCATCGGGTTGACGACCAACGACACCAGCAAGATGCCAATGCCCCACCACGACATCGACGCAGTTTCTTGGCTGATGAACTTGCTGATCGCCTCGTAACAGATGAATAAGACAGCAATCGTAAAGGCACCCGAGAGAACCCCTAACGCGATCTTCTTTCTCTTCCGCTTGTCTCGCTCGTTGATACCTTTGGCTTCGCCGTTCAATTGCCAGATCATGAACGCGGCGGAGTTCGCTTCGACGATGCTATCGACGCCCCAACTGATCAGCGCCGAACTGCCCGTCATGAATCCGGCCGTTAGCGAAATGGTCACTTCGGTGATGTTGTAGATCAGGCTGGCAATTTCGACATTGCGACCCCGGCGTATCAATTTTGCTCGTTCCTCGCTCATCGCACTTCTCTTAGCAGTTGAATGTTCGTCATGGCAAAGTGGTCAGCGGGAATGGCGGGAAGTCGATCAATCGCAATTTGCAAATCCTGTTCCGGGATCTCGTAGCTGCATCGGTTGACGAGCACGTCGGTGGCCGCTTTCATTTGCTCGATCGCGATCCATTCGCCGGGGCAGCGGTGGTTCTGGTAGTGATCGCCGCCGCCTTGAGGTATCAAGGTGAATGGATTCCCGTCCCATTCGCGAAAACGGGATGGTCTGAACGATTCTGGCTGGTTCCAAGGACGTGGATCATGGTTGGTGCCGTATAGGTCCAGCAGCACATTCCGACCGCTCGGAAAGTGGTAACCGTGCCACTCGAATGATTCTTTCACCTTTGCTCCGGCAAACGGAAAGAATGGATAGTAACGCCGGACCTCCTGCACAAAGCAATGCAAATCATCCGTGGAGCCATCGCGAAGTTGTTCGCGAATCACAGGATGCTCGTTCAAGGCGTGCGCACACTGAACGATGTAAGCCGACACGGCGACCGTTGGACGCAAAATGTTGTTTAGCTCGACCGCAGCGATTTGAGCGTCGAGCAAGTTTCCATCGAGATCGCGATGGTTGGCGACGATGAATGCGGCGGTGTCTTCGAGGGGTTGATAGGTTCCAGCACGAATTTGTTCGATGATTCCACGCAGCCAAGCCTCGTTGCGTTTGCGTGCGATCCTTGCCCACCAATGGTTTGGACCAATACTGCCTGCATAGTCAAAAAGCGCCGCCAGCTCGCTGGTCCTGCGATCCACATCGGCGGGATCGAGCGGCACGCCTGCCCACTGACAAACCGCTTCGGTGAGAACTTCCTGAGCCTGTCGGTAAAGCACGACCTGATCCATGCGTGACCATTGCAGAATTCGACGGTTCCAGATGTCGCGAGCAAGCTGCGTCAGTCCGCCGATCTTGTCTTCGGTCAGCAACGACATGAACATCATCTTGCGATGGCGGTGGGCGTTCCCGTCCATGCCCTGCACCCCACCGCGGCCAAACAAGGTCTTGGCAATCCGTGATGGCGCCACACCGACGCGGGAGAATCGCGAAGTATCGTAGAAAACCCTGGCGGCTTCCTCGCCTCGAATGCAGATGACCTTTTGAAGCAACAGCCGGGTTTCGAACGCATCCGAGCCGTGTCGCTCACATTGCTTGGAGATAAAACGATAGGGATCGCGGGCGAGAGCAAGCGTGTCGTCGAAGGAAGTATTGCTGGGCATTCGGGTCATGTTTCGTCCTCGAAGTTTCAATAAGTTTCACTTGTGTTCGTTCGTTCAATTATTTGCGGCAGGAATCACTTTTCCGTCGCTGCCAATTCCGCCGAGCCGCTTTGCTTGGCCTCTTTTGCACTTGACAAAATCTCAAAACCACCTTTGACCACGATTCCAGCGACGAGCACTCCGATCACCAAATCGGGAACTTGTGACCGAAAGAAAATGACGGCAATACCGGATAGCACAATGCCAAGGTTGGCGATCATATCGTTGGTTGTAAAAATCCATGAGGCATTGAGATGAACACCCTCATCTCGATGAGATCGAAGCAGTCGCAGGCACACCAAATTGGTCGCAGCGTTGATGATTGCCACGACAATCATTGCCCAGCCGACGGGTTCGGAGCCGGAAAGGAAGCGGCGTACCACGTCCACCACCAAGCCGACGGCCATGGCAACCAGTAAAACGCCCGATAACTTGGCGACGCGTGATTTTGCGGTGGCTGAACGACCTACCGCGTACAGACTTGCGAAATAGACAAACGAGTCGCCGAGGTTATCCAGCCCCGCGCCTAACAATCCTGTTGATTGAGCGAGGAAGCCGACGATCCCCGCCAGTAATGCCTGAGAGAAATTAATGAGCAGCACCCAAATGAGCGTCCGACGCTCATTTTCGTTATCCGGATCGTCTTGACTCTTCTCAACGTCGCTCATTGCTCGGCTCTCGTTTGATCACGGATGTAGACTCCGATCGCATCGTTCAAGTATTCTTTCGATTTCAACCCGACCAGACGCTCTACTTCTTTCCCATCCACAAAAATCAGCAGCATTGGGTATTTGTCGATGTGGTACTTTTCCTTGATGAACGGGTTTTGCTCGATATTGAGTTCTGCGACTTTGACTTCGCCGGACAACTCCGATGCAAGTTCACGAATCGTCGGCTTCATGGCGATGCAAGGTTGACACCACGGTGCCCACATGTCGACCAGCACCGGAAACTCGCTCTCGATGACCTCGCGCTGAAAGTTGGCGTCGGTCAACTCGACGGGAGTGACTCCGCTCAGTCGAACTTTCTCGTCCGTAGCTGGCGACTCGCTGCGGTCGCACCCGAACATCGCAGCCGACAAGACGCCAAACGTTAATAGGCAGATTGTTCGCATGTTTCTAATTCGTATTTGGTTCACGACTCTCTCCGCTAATTGGCATCTCACGCGACCGCCTCACGCATAATCCGTAGGTGATCCGGATGAAAAACCTCTAATCTTTGTCTCCCGACCGAATCACACTCCAAAGCCAGGATCGTTACATCGTCATCCGGCGATAGGTCACCTGCATGCTGTCCAAGGTCGCCGACCAGACGGTTTAGGGAATCGTCCAGCGGTTCATTCACGCTCCCTGCGAATATCTCCGCGATCCTGCCACGTCCGAACTGTTGCTCATTCACGTTGTGCGACTCGGCGACGCCATCAGTGACCATCAACAGCCGGTCCCCTTTCTGCAGCCAATGTTCTGTGGTCTCCCATCGTGAGTCAGTGTCAATCCCCAAGGGCAGACCGGTCGACTCGAGCGACTTGGGGCCAACCTTTGAAAGCAACGTGACCGGTTCATGGCCCGCGCTGGCGAATTGCAGATGCCCCGTCGCAGGGTCCCAACGAAGGACGGCAGCGGTGGCGAATTCACTGTCCATCAGATAGCCAGGTAACATCACATTGACACGTTCCAGCACTTCGCCCGGACTTCCACCACGCATCGACGCCGTGTCAAATAGCATTTTCAAAATGGAGGCATTCATCGCAGCCGGAATGCCGTGGCCAACAAGATCGGTGATGTAAATCAGCCAGGCATCGTCCGGCATTGCGACGATTCCGTAAATATCTCCAGCAACGTCCTCTGCGGGCTGATAGTGTGTCGAAATTGTCAGCCCGGGAACGGTCGGCGACTGCGGCAAAAGGTGTCGCTGAATCTTCTCGGCACGACGCATGTCTAAGGCTCGCCTCTGTTCGGTGATCGCTAGGGATTCGCTCATGTCGGCAATGGATTCGCTAAGAGTGTTTAACTCTCGGCTGACGCATTGGATTTGTGGAACGGCCAAACGATTTTCGCTGATCCGCTGCACGGCACTGACCAGTGAACGCGTTGGCTTAATAATCAGTCGAACCATCGCGAGGTTCACAAGGACGGTTGCGATCGCGGCAAGGCCAAGTAGACTCAGCACGTGAGTGATGATCTCCATGCGAATCGCACGACGGACATCGGCTGCCCGTTCAGAAATCTCGACGCGAACCGGCCCGGTCGCGAAATGACCGACGACCCCAACTTGATCCGAATTCGCCCAATCCTTTTTCACGCGTTTGGATTCCGATTCCGGCAACAGATTCGTGTTTGAATCGGAATAGTACTGCAGGTTTTGATCCTCCCAGCCAATGTGGATCCATCGCGGCGAAGCTTTCTGTTGCGACGAATCTAAATGGCTGCCGGCAAGCAACTGCTGAATCGTTTGCGAGTTCGGCGGCTGATCCAACGCTAGCAGCGCGCTGCCGATCAGGGATGCCTGCTCGCTGAGTGCTTCACTTCGTTCGCTGGTAGCGCGATTCATCTCCATTCGATGATCCAGGACAGCAAGTACTGCCACGAGCAGAACCAGTGGAACATTGACGGCGGCAAGTAAGAGTGTCGCGGTTGAGAAAGACCACTTCGGTCGGTTTGATGTTGTCTTCATCCTTGAACCCCCGCCAATCGTTGATGAACGACCCTAACGAGTTCCTCGCTACTGAGCGGATTGGAAAGCCCGACTTGACCATCGTCGGAAAAAGAGACCTGTAGGAAATCGAGTAGAACCGTTGGGATCGTCTCGATGGCATCGTCCTTGAACATCACGTCAATCACGCCGTCACCCTGTCCCCACGGCAAATTGATTTCGATCACAAGCACCGCGAACTTGTTGGTTCGCAAATGCTCAAGGCACGTCACACCGTCGCCGGACTGAGTGACCAAATAGCCAGCCGCGATGAGTTGACCTGAATACTGGGCACGGCGTGTTTCGTCGTGGACACAGAGTAGCAAGCACTCTCGGTCATCTACTTGGTTATCGTTGTCCGGGCAAGCCAAAGACGGAGAATGGTAACTACGTTGAGGTATTGTTTTCATTGAACTGCTTTCCTGAATGGTAAATGATGATGGATGCGTTTTCTGATTCAGGAAAGCCATCAGACCAGGTATCGTGACAGTCGAGAGCAGAGGTCCTTAGGAGATTCATATCGTTGACGTTGCAGCCACCCGATCCTCGACGACCGCGTCTGAAATAGATCCGAGTCGAGATGGGCATCGATTGGCGTTGTGAGCAATGGTGGTGAGCTTGGATCGACCTGGCTTCGCTTGTAATTCGGCCAAGCCCACCAGAAACAAGCGGACTCCTGGCACCATTGGCACGGACAATGTTCCGAGCCGTTCGAGTCGGTCACATCCGTGTCGCAGCATGAACCAGAGCACATCGACGCCGATTGGAAACAGATGTCGCCACACGCCGCACACGCATTCACACTCAGCGTCGCCAAGAGGCAATGACTGATGAGCACCATGACGAGTACGATGCGAGAGGAGAATAAAATACGAATTGGGTTCAATTCAGATGCCTTGGAATGATTGCGATTCTTTCATTTTTGTTCTTCATATTTTTATACCTGGACGGCGTCTTCGCTTTTGGGTTCAAACCAACGGTAGATCGCGGGCAGAACGACCAACGTCAATAGACTGGAGGTGATCACACCGCCAATCACCACAGTTGCCAGGGGACGTTGCACTTCCGCGCCGCTGCTGGTCGAGATTGCCATCGGGATGAACCCCAAGGCATCGGTGGTGGCGGTCATCAGAACGGGACGCAATCGGTCCATTGCTCCGTGATACACGGCATCGCCAACGGATTGCCCGCGCTGCCGTAGATGACGCACATGTTCGATCAACACGACGCCGTTCATCACCGCGATCCCGAACAGGGCGATAAACCCGACGCCAGCGGAAATTGAAAACGGCATCCCACGAATCCACAGTGCGAAGATGCCACCGGTCGTTGCAATGGGAACGTTCAGAAAGATTAGCAACGCAAGCTTGCTGGAGTTAAACGTCATGTAAAGCAACGATACAATCAGGAACAACGCCAGCGGGACGGCGATGGTCAGCCGAGCGGTTGCCTCTTGCAGGTTCTTGAAACTTCCCCCCCAGGCGATGCGGTAACCGGGTGGCAATTCGACTCGCTGGTCAACCGCTTCCTGTGCGTCGGCGACGAAGCTAGCCAAATCTCGACCGCGAACATTGACTTGAATCAAAAAACGGCGGCGAATTTGGTCGCGACTGATCTGAGCGACTCCCGGCGCGACGGTAAGCCTGACAAGTTGTTCCAACGGAATCTGTCGGCCCTCCGCGTCAGCGACCTTGATCCGCTTGAGCATTTCCACATCTTCACGCCATTTCGGCCCCAAACGTACTTGCAACGGGAAGCGACGTTGGCCTTCAAACACGGTCCCGACCTGCTTGCCGCCGATAATCGAGATCGCATCGAGAACATCGCGGGCATTGATACCGTACCGGGCGATCTGGTCGCGGTTGATCTGCATTTGAATGTAGGGCAAGCCGCCCGTCTGCTCCGGCTGGACGTCTCCGGCCCCGGGTACTTGTTGGACGACTCCGGCGATCTTGTTGCCGAGCGTCTTGAGCGTTTCCAGGTCGTCACCGTACAGGCTGATCCCGACGTCGCTGCGCACGCCGGCAATCAATTCCTGAACTCGCAATTCGATCGGCTGTGTAAAGCTAAAATTGTTCGCCGGGATTTTCCGCTCAAGTGCCTCTTTCATCGTGGCGATCATTTCCTCTTTGCTTGCGAATCGCCACTGGTCCTTGGGTTTCAGGATGACAAAGATATCGCTCATCTCCACACCCATCGGGTCGGTCGCAATTTCCGGACGTCCGGTCTTGGAGATCACCGACTCCACTTCATCGGGAAACTCATCGAGCAACAGGGTTTCGATGTCCGTGGTAATCTCCACGGATTTCTCCAACGACACGCTTGGTAATCGTACGGCTTGCACCGCAATATCACCCTCGTCGAGCTTCGGTACAAACTCGGCACCAAATCGGCTGGCGATGACCACGCCCATCCCAAAAGCAACCGCGGCGATCAGGAAGGTGGGCAACGGCCGGGCGATTGCAAGCCGCAATACTGGTGCGTAGCCGCGTTTGCACCATCGGACCAAGAACGCGTCCTTTTCGTTGAACTTCCGGGCCAGGAATAGTGACGCCAGCATGGGGATGACGGTCAGTGCCAGGATGAGGGCACCGATCAAGGCGGACATAAAGCTGAAGGCCATGGGACGGAACATTTTCCCCTCGATACCTTGCAGACTCAGGATCGGCAGGAAGACAATGATCACGATCGCACCGGCAAACAGGATCGGCCGACCCACTTCGTGTCCCGCTTCACGGAACACATCCAATCCCGCTTTTTGGAGCTCTGGGTTGCGACGCTTCGCCTCGCGAACTTGGCGGATCGCGTTTTCCGTCATGACGACCGCCCCGTCAACGATGATGCCAAAATCGAGGGCACCCAGGCTCATCAGGTTTGCCGAGACGCCGAAGGCTTTCATTGCGATGAATGTGAACAGTGCCGAGAGCGGAATCGCCGAGGCCACGATCAGCCCGGCACGCCAATCTCCCACCAACAAAAACAGCATGATGATGACCAGAATCGCGCCACCGCTGATATTCTCGGTGACGGTCTCGATTGCCCGGCGTACCAAGTCGGTGCGATCGTAGAACGGATCGATATGGACGCCCTCGGGCAGGCCTTTACCAATCTCGGCCACCTTTTGCTTGACCCGATCCACAACGACGCGAGAGTTCTCGCCGATCAACATCATCACAATGCCCGCGACCGCCTCCCCCCGACCGTCACGGGTGATATAGCCTTGACGCAGCAGCGGCGCGAAATGGACATCGCCAATGTCACTGACACGAACCGGTGTCCCGTCGGCACGCGTGTCCAGCACGATATCGCCAATGTCATCCAATGAACCAACAAGCCCCTCGCCACGAATCAACTGTTGTTCGTCGTTATGCAGGATATACCCGCCGCCGGCGTTGGCGTTGTTGAGTCGCAGCGCGTCGAAGACACGACTCAACGGGATGTTGTAGTTAAGCAGGGATTCCGGGTTAATTTGGACCTCATACGTCTTCAGTTCACCACCAAAAGTATTGACCTCGATCACACCGGGAACGCTGCGTAATTGAAACGCCACTTGCCAGTCCAGGATCGTGCGCAAATCCTGAAGGCTGTAGTCATACCCCGGCTTGGCCCGTACCTCGAACTGATAGATTTCACCCATCCCGGTGGCAATCGGCCCCATCCTCGGCTCGCCCAACCCCTCGGGAATTTCCTGCCGCGCCTCGATCAACCGTTCGCCCACCATCTGGCGCGCCCAGTAAATATCGGTCCCTTCCTCGAACACGATCGTCACGTTTGACAGCCCGAACCGAGTGACACTCCGGATCTCCTTGACCCGCGGGATACCGCTCATCGACGTTTCAACGGGAAACGTCACGAACTGCTCCATCTCGACGGGAGCGAGTGATGGTGAAGTCGTCAGCACCTGAACTTGCACGTTGGTCAAGTCGGGAACCGCATCGACCGGCAGCGTCGTCATCGACCACCCGCCGACGGCGATCAATAACACCACCATCAGCAAAACGACGAAGCGATTATGGAGAGAGAAATCAATGATGCGGTTAATCATCGTTCAGTCATCATCTCCAATCTCGTCCTTCATCAACTCGGACTTCAGAACGAATGCGCCGGAGGTGACGACGTTATCATCCGCGTTCAATCCCTCTTCGATCGCGATCATGCCATCGGCGATGGGACCAACCACGACAGGCACCTTGCGAAATTCGGTCTCGCCCACTTTGACAAACACCGTTTGCTCGCCTTTCACCTCCTGAACCGCGGTGGCGGGAACCGCGAGCACTTCGGTGGAGGCTTCACCCGGTAGGTTGATTTCCACAAACATGCCTGCTTTTAGATGATTGTCGGGATTGGCGGTGACCGCCCGCAGCAGCAGCGTTCGCGTGTCGGCGTCCACAACGTCACCCCGATAAAAGATCTTGGCTTCATGAGTGTGGTCCGCTGCCGCGCTGCCACTGACTGCCCGAAATTGAATCGTGTCGCCCAGCAGCTCGATATTCGGAAGGTCTTTTTGATAGATATCAGCTTGCACCCAGACGGAGGACAAATCAGCCAGGCGGAACATCTCGGTGTCGGTCCCCACGCGCTCGGCAAGCACGACGTTCTTGGAAATGATGGTTCCCGCAAACGGCGCTCTTACGACGAAATGAGAGATGCATTCTTCGGGATCGAGCGGCTTGAGGTCTCGCAACTGTTCCTCGAAATAGCCCAAGATGCTGAGCTTCGCCATCGCGACGTCGACGGCTTGGCGGGCTTGCCGCAACGCTTGTTCGGTTTGCAGGGCATCCTGAGGGATCGAGAACCGCAATTGCTCGACCACGGCCTTGTAACCCGCCTCGGCAGCTCGAAACTTCGCCTCCACTTCGATCAACTGTTTCCCGGCCACCGCTCCGGTTGCAGCCACCGGTTTGAGTCGCTCATAATCGGCACGAGCGCGGATCAATTCAGCGTAGGCGGTCAACAACTGCTCGCGATACTTACCGATCGGCTTATCACCAAGCACCTCGTTGATCTCTTCGACAGACTTGTTCGCATCAAGCGCGTCAAGCAATTCGTTGGCATTCTTTTTGACTTCTTGCGCGAAGTCGTTTGCCTGCTTGGCAAACTCTTCCTGCAAGCGGGCCTGATACAACTCCAATTTGGCCGTGCCGACTTCGCGACTGTCGATGACGGCCAGAATTTGATCTTTCTCTACTCGCTGTCCGAGATGCACTGGCACCTGATAGGCGACTCCTTCGGTAATGGAATAGATATGAGCGACCCGGTCCTCGTTTAAAACAACCTTTCCGGTGGCCCAGGTACTGACGGCCATCGCTTTCTCTTGAACCGGCCCGACTTTCAGTCTCGCGGATTCCCACATCGCCTTGGGAAGATTGACGACGTTCTCATCGCCCGCAACGGATTCCTCCGAGACCTCGGTCGCCCGGTCATCGATTGTGTTCGATAACTGTTGGTGCGACAAAAAGTAAAAAACAATTCCACCACCGGCGACCGCAGAAAGCAAGTATCCGATCGCGATCATGACGCGGCGTGATTTCATTTTGTTTTTCGTGCTGGGCATGGTCGTATCGTGTGGTCATGGACGCCGGGAGCGTCTGATTTAGTTCATCCGAATTCTTCGGCAAGGGTGACAGTGGTTGGGTTCGACTGCGTGAGCAATCTGGAAAAAAGCCGCTGGAGCTGGGGGCAAATCCAGCACCAGCGGCCACGCGATTTATTCAAACTGAAGACTATTGCTTCGGTTTGGACGTGAACGTTCCGCTCGGTCCGACGAGCTTCACGGGTTCCTTACCAGCTTTCTCGATCGCTTCCCACAATTGGAGGGGCGACAGGGTCGCGCTGCCCTTGGGGACGACGATCGCGGTCTTGGACTCGACGTCCGTCTTGACGCTTTCGACGCCGGGAACTTCGTTCAACTTGGCCGCCACCTTCTTGGCGCAGTTCTCGCAGGTGAGAACCTTCAAGGTGATGGTGGTTTTGGTCGTCGAAGCACCAGCGGCATTGGCCACTCGGCTTTGGGCGGTCATGCAAACGGCAAAGGCGAACGTCAGGGCAAGGCAGAGGGAGGTGCGGTACATTTTCAGATTCCTTCCAGGTAACAGATTGTGGTTTTCAAAATGGTCAGTCCTTTCGGATGGGGGCTGAGTGTCACATGGCGATCTCCTTTTGAGTTGGGAGTTGGGACGAAAGAGTGACTGGGAGCGAGCGTTTTCAACGGGCTGGTCGAAGCCACCACACCCCCAGCCACTTGGCTCGAGCAAATTACTCGGTCGGTTCGGGCGGTTGGTGACCGGTCTTCGCTTCGTAACGTGCGACAAACTTTTCGGCGCGTTTGGGGCTGCAAATGAAACACTGCGACTCGGGGCGGTCGTGCTCGTCGCACCAATCGCCCGCTTCCTTGAACTCGGACACCAGCGTTTTGTCGCATCGGGGACATTCTTCCTCGGGCACGCCGTGCTCCACACACCACCAACCGCCGTGACTGTGGTCCACATTCGTGGCCGCGACGGGGTCAGCCGTTCCCGGTTCAGTGACAACGTCGTCTTTGTTGCATCCGGCCAGTCCGATGGCTGCCGTTACCAGCAGACCCAATGACAGACCGCGTCCATTCATCATCCAATTCATTTTGTTCTCCTTCGGCGCGGGGCCGAATTTCTAGGTGGTAACCGTCGTCGGTTCGGACCATCGTTGTGACTCTCGCTCATGCGAAGCATCAAACTCCAGTCCGGCCTCCGGGTCGGTCGGTTCTTCCGGTTCAAGACGATGACCGTCATCGTCTCCTCCATCTTCATCTTGGCTCTCGGTGGGCATGTTGAAGACCACGTAAAGCACACGAAGTACAAGCAGGCTCATGATCATGGCGCTACACACGCCACCGATCACGACCGTCGCCAGCGGCCGTTGCACTTCCGCTCCCATGCCCGTGCTGAAGGCCATCGGCACAAAGCCGAGGCTGGCCACCAACGTGGTCATCAGGATTGGACGCAATCTTGTCATCGCCGCTTCCTCGACGGCTTCATCCAGCGAACGGCCACGCCGCCGCAGTTGCCGAATGGTTGAAACCAGCAGCATGTCATCGAGCACCGCAACGCCGGACAGGGCGATGAACCCAACGGCCGCCGAAATCGAAAACGGCATGTCGCGAATCCACAACGCCAGCACGCCGCCGATCCACGCGAAGGGAACGCCCGTGAACACGCGAAACGAGTCGATCCAGTTGCGGTACGTCGTGTAGAGCAATGCCAAAATCAACAGCAGCGCGATCGGCACCACAATCATCAACCGCGTCTGTGCTCGCTCGAGGTTTTCAAACTGCCCGCCCCACTCGATGCGATAGCGACCGGCGGGCAATTGAACCTTGGCATCGACGACTTGCTGTGCCTCGGCGACGAAACTGCCAAGGTCGCGGCCACGCACATTCGCCTCGATCGTGATGCGACGTTGATACCAGTCGCGTTTGATCGTGTTGAAACCTTCCACACGTTCAATCGAGGCCAGTCGGGAAAGCGGAATGCGTTGGCCCGACGGCGTCGCGACCAAAATTTCACCGATGGCTTCCGGGTCAGACCTTGCTTCTTCTGGCAATCGAATCACCAACGGAAATCGCAGTTGCCCTTCGTAGACTTCGCCGACATGATTGCTTCCCAAGGAGCGGACGATGTTCATCACCGTGCTGGCGGGGATACCGTAGCGAGCGATCTGATCCTGTTTGACTTGAATTTGCAAAACCGGCTGACCTGATATCTGCTCGATCTTCACGTCCGAAGCCCCGGCAATCGAATTCAATGCCCGTTCAATCTCGATTGCTTTCTCGTTCATCAGATCGAGATCATCGCCGTACAGGATTGCCGCGACGTCCGAGCGAACGCCCGAGATCATCTCGTTCATTCGCATCTCAATCGGTTGCGACAACGCCAAACGCGGCCCCGGCAAATCGCGAAGCTCCCGTTGCACCAGAGTCGTCAGTTCCTCTTGCGTTTCCGCCCGCGTCCATTGCTCGCGGGGATGCAGCGTGATGAACAGGTCGGTAAGTTCAGTCCCCATCGGATCGGTGGCGACTTCGGCGGTCCCGATGCGGCTCCAAACTTGGTTGACTTCGTCAGGGAACTTTTCCAGTAGCACCTGCTCCATCCGCGTGTTGTAACGCATGGATTCTTCAAGCGGCGTGCCCGCCAAACGCACAACATTGAGCGTAATGGCTCCTTCGGAAAGTCGAGGCACGAACTCGCTGCCGAGGTTAGGTGCGACAAGGGTGAAAACGCTGACCAACAACAGCACGGCCGAACCAATCACGAACGCCTTGTGATGCATGGTGAACCGCAGCACCGGGGCGTACAGCCATTTCAGAACGCGGATCAACCAAGGTTCCGTTTCCTTGATGTTTTTGGGCAAAAAGATGCTCGCCAAAACGGGCATCAACGTCAGCGAAAGAATCATCGAACCGGCGAGTGCCATGATGACGGTCAACGCCATCGGCCTAAACAGTTTTCCTTCGATGCCTTCCAGGGTCAGGATCGGCAAATAGACGATCATGATGATCAGTTCGCCAAACATCGTCGGCTTGCGAACTTCAATGGCTGCATCGCGAATAATCTCCAAGCGGCTCTTACCGTCCCGGTTGTGTGCTAAATGCCGCACGCAGTTCTCGATCATCACGACACTGCTATCGACAACCAATCCAAAGTCGATCGCACCGAGACTGAGCAAACTCGCGGCGATGCCAAACTTCAACATTCCCGAAAATGCGAACAGCATCGACAACGGAATCGCCAAAGCCACGATCAACCCGGCTCGCAAATTGCCAAGGAAAATGAACAGGATGGCGATGACCAGCAAACCACCCTCGAACAAGTTTTTCTGCACGGTGTGAATCACATGGTCGATCAACTCGGTCCGGTCGTAAACCGTTTGAATCGTTACACCGGCAGGCAGTGTTTCCTTGATCTGTTCGAGCTTTTCCTTCAGTGCCCAAGTAACCTCGTCGCTGTTCTCGCCCATCAGCATGAACCCGAGACCGAGCACGGCTTCACCTCGACCGTTGGCCGTGACCGCACCACGACGAATCTCATGACCGATCTGCACCTCGGCCACGTCCCGAACGCGAACCGGCACACCGTCTTTGGCCGTGACGATGACTTCTTCGATTTGTGCGATGTTCACCGTCCGGCCAACGCCATGGACCAACAGCATCTCACTGCCATCGGTCACCGTACCGCCGCCGACGTTTTCATTGTTCTCCTGAATTGCCTCGCTAACTTGCTCGAACGTCAGTCCGTATTTGAGCAGTAGGTCCGGGTCGATCCGCACCTGATACTGCTTTTCGTATCCGCCCCAACTGTTGACTTCCGCCACGCCACGCACCGAACGGAGTTGTGGCTTGATGACCCAGTCATGAATCGTGCGAAGTTCGGTCAGTTGCTTAACGCGTTGCTCTCGCGACACCTGCGAAAGATCAACGCCTTCGTTGACCACGACGTAGTGAAAGACCTCACCCAGCCCAGTCGATACAGGCCCCATTTGGGGCCGCCCAATTCCGTCGGGTAATTCGACTGTGGAAAGCCTTTCGTTGATCAATTGCCGAGCGAAGTAGATGTCGATGCCATCATCAAAGATGACCACGACTTGCGACAACCCGAACTTGGAAATCGAGCGCAGTTCGTGTAGTCCCGGCAAACCGCTAATGGCTTGCTCGACGGGAAAGGTGATTTGGCGTTCAATCTCTTCGGAGGCCAGTGACGGCGCAACCGTGTTGATTTGAATCTGTACCGGAGTCGTATCGGGAAATGCGTCAATGTCGAGTTGTTGCAGCGAGAAACCGCCGACAACCGCAAACAACAACGCCGCCACAATCACCAACCCGCGGTGCTTGAGCGAAAAATCAATCAGCCAATTAAGCATCCGTGCTCTCCTTTATTCAGCGACGCAGTCGCAGCCTGCACCAAGATTGTTTTTCAGTAACTGCGCCTTTAGCACGTCGCTACCAGCGGTCGCGATGACCTCGCCGGGCAGGACACCGGAGATGACTTCCGTGACGTCGCCGTTTTGGGCACCCAATCGAACCGAGCGGACGTGGAACAGCTTGTAGCTGTCGGGGCCGGAGAAATAATCCTTGTCGCGAACAAAGACGACTTGGCAACAGCCTTCCCAATGTGACGCTCCGGTCGGAATGACAATCGCATCGGCTTCCTCACGCAGGATGATCTCTCCCATGCCGAATGTTTCGTTGCGAAGCCGCCCGCCATCATTGGCCAGCACCGCCCGCACCTCCAACATGCGAGTGTCTTGATCGGCCGACGTGTCGATCCAGTCCAGCACGCCTTCGACGTCCTGACGACTGCCATCGGGCGTGAATCGGATGCGTTGTCCGATTGCGATTTGGTTCATGTTTTCCAGCGGCACGCTTAGTTGCAGCCACATCTGGCGAGTGTCACCGATTTGAAACAGCATCCGCGACGGATCGACCACCTCACCCGGCGTCACTGTTCGCTCGATTACGATTCCATCCATCGGCGACGCGATCGGCAGCAAGTTGGCAGTGGCACTTTGTGCATCTAGTTGCGAGCGGATTGACGAAGGAATGCCGATAAACCGCAGTTCGTCGAGCACCCATTGTTCGTCCATTCCCCGAAGCCGTTTGACGTCAACCGGCAACCCCAGATTTCGCAACGATTGCTCCGCACTCAAGACATCCGCTCGTGCCTTTGCCAATGCCGCCTCGGCATCCAGAACTCTCGCCCCCGCAATCGCGCTTCGTGCCGCCGTCAAACGCGACACGTTCTGTTGTTGCAAATTTTCTTCGGCAAGCGAACGAAGCAGCGACGTTTTTAATTCGCCGACCCCGACGGCATCGACGACCGCCAGCACCTCGCCTTCGGAAACCTTGTCCCCCACGTTCTTGAAAACTCTCCAAACGCTGCCCGGCACGCGAGAGGCCAGTTTGGCTTGCCGCGTCGGGTCGTAGACAATCTCACCATTGCCGACGATCGACTCCACGATCGGATGCCGCTCAACAAGTTCGACATCAACGCCCGCCTGCATCACAGCTTCAATCGACGCGAACTGAATCCGCGTTTGGTAGAGGTTGCAACCACTGTTGTTTTCCTTGCGCGGGGCAATCGCCAACGCACGGGCCGCACGCTGCAAGTCCGCCGCAAGCTCGCCCCGCGATGGCGGCTGCTTGAGCTGCGCGACATCGGGATGATCCAGCACGCAGTTGTGAACGCCATGATCCGAACACCAACCGTAGTCTGGTCCTTTTGCCATCAACGTCGGATCGCACTCGACGCAAATGGACTCCGGCACCGCGTGTTCTTCACACCAATCATCGACAACCGGTTCGACTTCGCCGGTTAACGCGGCGAATTTGGGAATCCGCCAATCGTTGTGATGCCCATACCAAAACACGGCAGCGAAACCGGCCAGAACCAGCGTCGGTCCGATACTACCGAGCACGAACGAGATACTGCGGCGAACGGGACCGCGAGGTTTCGATTTCCCGTCCTGAGTAATTTCAGTTTTGGCGTCTGGAACCTTGTGTCCGTTGACGGACGGCTTCACGGGTTCTTGCCGAGGACTTTTTCTCGGCGCATGGGGAATCGGATGACTCATTGGAAAACCTTGCTGGCTGAAGACGGTGCAAGCAGCGCACGCAACAACCGCGAGCGCATACAACGACTAAAATCGCAGCCAACCAGAAGGGAGAACCCAAGCGCGAAAATCCGTAGCCGGAATTACAAACCGAGTTCGCCGGTCAGCAGACGAAGAGACCTAGTCGCGGCTTAGAGCAGCCAAGAAGAGTGCGCGACGCGCACCGAGCGACCCGTCAAAAGATCGAATGGATGAGGCTGATGCTCGAATCGAGAAACCAAGACCTCGGAGAGATCAAGCGTCTCCCATTTCAGCGGAGCGAGATCCAAGGCGAGCTGAAAATCAGCCATCGTCCGATGGTTCAGCTCAGGCGTGACCTGACACTCGCATCCCGTTTCGCAAGGGCAAGGCGGATCGGCTGGTGGAACGCCATCATCATCGCAAGGCGAGTTCTGTTCACCAGAACAGCCGCAAGAATGATGCTCAACTGGCACATCGTTCACAAAACGATCATCAAACGCACCCAGGCAAAACACCGGGCACACGACAACTCGCAATGCGATAAACGATAGTAAAAGCAGCCGAAACATCGTGTCAGTTGGTTTTTCCAAATATAGAGTCCATTCAGTACATTGTAGGCCAGAGCTAGCCTTGCGACCAGTCCAGTTTATCGGCAAATGCTGGCCGCGTTGTCCTGTCATTCTTGCATGGCCAGCCGCAAATCAAGCAATTCGCAAACCAACACGCCCACGACTTGACGATCCGCTCGTAAAACGCGTAGGAAAGTCGGCTGCTAGATCAGCAGCGTGCAGAGAATAGCCAATCGGTCGCCTGTCGTCGGCGGCCACTCGCAAACATTGAGCCGAGCAGACGCCCAATGCAAAGAGGCAAGCATCGAAGCTGGCGTTATGCATTTACGTAGCTCTCGACGTTACTTTCAATTCCTCCTTGGCACAACTCTCATGGGGCCGACGACGTAGTTCGGATTTTGATGCTTTGCGATTTGGGCGGCTTGGATGTTGTTGCGAGCCGGAACGACGACACTCAGTGGCATGCCGTAAACGCCGGGCGGTGGTTCCATCGTGACCTCCCAGAGATCAAACACGCCCGCGTCGTAGGCTTGCAGATTGAGTTGCAACTGCTGTATTTGCTGCGCTCGCATTTGCTGGCGTTGATACGCTTCTGCCTGGGCGTGCGCGAGGAATGATTCCTGCTCTTTCGCTTCATAGTCCTCTTTGGCCGCCAGCCAACGCTCCCAGCCTGGCTTGAGTACGTTCACCACTTCGTCTGTAAACAAGAAGAACGGCGCGCAATACAAATCGCCGTCCTCAAGTTCAATCATCACGCCTGCGCATTCATACGTGCGTGGTTCGCCTTTGAGTTTCTTGGCCCATTGCTCAAGCTCTTTTGCGCCCCCGATTTTTTCGCCTGTGAAATGCTCCACGATCTTGGGGATGATGGCTCGGTAAACACCAGGCATCTTGTTGAATCGGCGGTTGTTGACGTAAACGCGCCCGAGTCGTCGTTGGATCACGACTGGGTGCTTGTCAAAGCCAACGATTCGGCCCGGCATCTTCAAGCCAGACTTCAACGTCCAAACTTGCGTGCTTCCGGTCGATTGACCAAGCTTTTCGGCTTCCTTATCAACGTATTCCTGGTCCCGCTTCGACAGTTTCTCCAGTGGCACGGCCACCAGGTCACTATTTTTCCTTTTGAGCACCACGGTCGATTCGCTAAAAGCAATCATGTCACCAGTGATGCTGTAATTCCCGGTCGAGTCGGACCATTCTTTTGCGGCGGCGTTGGTAGTCGCCACGACAACCAATGTCAGCCAGAGTGCATAAGTTTTCATCGTTGTGTATCTCCTTTGTATGGACTGGATTGCTGCAAGACAACCACGCTGCGTGGATTGACACGGTAGGCGTGCTGGTTGATGACGGGGTTTGATGCGTCGCATTGGATATCGAGTGGACTGGGCAGCGAAGTGTCGATGACCCGTTGCCAATCGCAATCTCGTGGATGAACAACAAAGAGACGTGCTTCCTTCGAGCCGTTGATCATCACGTACAGATCGCCACCGCAGTTCCGCGAATCTCTGAGGTGATAAGCCAATGCTCGCGATTGAGCGGACATGTCGACGGTCGGTTCTTCAGCACCAAACCAGCAGATATCGTCTCGCCAAAACGTCGATCGTCCTATGGATGGATGCTTTTTCCGGAAGGCGATCATCTGCTTGAAGAATCGAAACACTTCTTGGTTGGATTCGAGTCGATGCCAGTCGAGCCAACTTGTTTCGTTGTCTTGGTTGTAGGGATTGTTATTACCACCTTGGGTTTGCATGAATTCGTCGCCCATGCGGAACATCGGCGTCCCAGCCGAAAGCATCAACAGGCAACAAAAGTTCTTGACTTGGCGTTTGCGTAAGTCTCGCACCGACTGGGGAGCATCACCGTCGCCTTCCCAGCCGTGATTGGAACTGTATTCATTCGGGCCATCCTGGTTGTTTTGGCCATTGGCTTCATTGTGCTTGTCGTTGTAGGCAACGAGGTCATAAAGCGTGAAGCCATCGTGCGACGCGATGTAGTTGATGCTTTGAAAAGGGCGGAATGACTGCGAAGGGTGATCTGGAAATAGGTCACTGCTTCCGTACAACCTTGTCATCAGGTCCGGCACCATCCCCGCATCGCCTCGAACGAAACGCTGCAACGTGTCACGATAGCGACCGTTCCACTGCATCCAAGTCTGACCGGGGAACGAGCTGCCCAGTTGGTACAGTCCGGCGGCATCCCAGGGTTCGGCGATCAGGCGGACGTTCGCCAAATCGGGATCGCTCGCAATTTGATCGAACAAAGGTGGCTGCTCGAGATTGACGTTGCCTTCGGAGTCCCTTGAAAAAACGGATGCGAGATCAAAACGGAACCCGTCAACGTGCATCTCCTTTGCCCAATATCGCAAGCTGTCGACGATTAAGGACCGGACCGTTGGATGCGATGTGTCGAGAGTATTGCCGGTGCCGCTGAAATTCGCGTACGGCGAAGCGGGATCACTTGAGGCAACGTAGTAGATGTCATTGTCTATTCCACGGTAACTATAGGTTGGCCCGCGATGGTCTCCTTCGCATGTGTGGTTATAGACGACGTCCAAGATGACTTCGATTCCAGCTGCGTGCAGCTCACGAACCATCTCGCGAAACTGGCTGTGTTGCTCGCAAGACGAGTGATGAGACGAGTAGGCGTGATGGGGCGAGAAGAAGTTCAGAGGCATGTAGCCCCAATAGTTGTTGTCTTCCGGATCAAACTGAAAGACCGGCATCAGTTCAACCGCGGTGACGCCAAGCTCCTTGAGGTACGGGATTTTTTCCACGACGCCAGCGAACGTGCCACGATTGCTGGCATCAACATTGGAAGAGGGATCGCGTGTGAATCCACGCACGTGCATTTCGTAGATCACTAAATCCGAACCATGTCGAATCCTTGGCTCGTTCCCCCAGTCGAACGGACAACGGCAAACATCCAGCCGCCCCAGCGGAGCGCGACCTGCATTAGAACCGGGCGAGCGGGCTGCTTCGCGGTTGAAGCATTCCGGGAAGAAAATGCTACGCGAGTACGGATCGAGCAAAATCTTTTCTGGGTCGAAAGCGTGCCAGGGCAGAGCAGCACCCTCGACCGGTCCATCGACTTGGTAAGCATAGTATTCCGCATCGCCTGCTTCGGACATTGGGACACGGCAATGCCAGATCGGACCTGACTTGTTCTTCAGCGGATCAAGCACGACGGAGTGCCATGGAACACGCAGTTCGTCTTTGAGATACATCAAAAGCGTGACGCTGCGAGCACTCCCTGCATGGATGGCGAAGTTGTACGCTTGTTCCTGCTCCAGCCATGTAACGCCTAGCGGTCGTGGCGTGCCATCGTCGTGCTCCCAACTTGGTCCCTGCACCGGGCGTTCGCGTGGTATTGACGTCACATCCGTACCACAGTGACGGCAATGCGACTGGATTGTCTTCTGTATCATTGAATTGCCTAGTTTCTAGTGCCCCGACCGCGTGCGTTCAAATTCGATCTGCAAGCTCAGCAATTCAGAACGCAAGCGGTCGATCTGCCATTGCAAGTGATGCATCGGATCGGCTGTGATTTCTGGCTGTTCCGCTCGCTCCAACGCCAATCTCGCGAGTTGGGCGTTGAGTTCCAGTCGCTTCAACTGGTCCTCGCGAACATAGCCGCTCGCCTTTCTCGCCCAAGCAAGCTGTTCCTCGGCGAAAATGACGTCGTTCTTGAGTGACTGCAAATGACTCTTGTGCAAATCATGGTCGGCGTGCTTTCCCGCATGTTCGACCAACTTCGTCGCGTAGGCGACCTGGTTCTGTAGCCTCAACAGCGACAGCTTTGAGTTCATGCCGGGAATTCGGCGGTTGGCTTTCAGCGCCGTATCCCGATCATGTTTCGCCAGCTCCAGCTTCTTTTGAAAGTACCGCACATCCACGTCATCGGTTGCGGCATTCGGTTCCTGGGCCATCGCCATGGAGGTCAGTGGCAAACTAATGAGAACCGCGATCGCGACATGGACGAGTCGGTTTCGTTGGGAGTTCATCGTATCCTCGATCGTAAATGTGGTGAGACTTAATCAGGCGACTTCGCAAACGCGATTCATGGTTCCAAAGTCATTGGGCACACATTGTGGGCATTCACCGCTCGCATGGCAGTTGGCTTCGCAGCACCACTGACCATCGACGACAAACTTGAATTCGTAGCGTCCAGGCTCCAGTTTGAGCTTGGCCGTCCATTTCCCATTGTTGGACTTCTCCATCAGTGTCGCCTCGGGATTCCACTCATTGAAGGAACCAGCCAAAAAGACCTTTTCAGCCTCGGGGGCATGGCATTCAAATTCTGTCGCCCGCTCGGTTTCCGCTTTGGATGGAGCTTCTTGTTCAGACATTGGTTTTTCCTGAAGTTTGAGATTGATTGATGGAATACAAGTTGGATGCTGCACGAAGTGCAATCATTCGGCGAAGCTGGAACATATTACGAATAATGCTCTTGAACATTGCGTTCACTATGGATGGAGATTTGGTCGCTATTTCTCATGCCATTCCGCAGGGACCGCAAGGATCGGGCAAGATGCTTTCTGCACGATTTGGTCCGAGGTGCTGCCGCGAAGGGCATCGAGAAAGCCGTGGTGACCTTGCGTCGTTAACGCAATCAAGTCGGCTCCACGATCATCTGCGGTTTTGAGAATCTGAGTGGCAGGATCGCCATCTTCGACGACAAGCTCCCACGTCCAACCGTCGATGTCGGGAATCGCGAAGTTCCTGAGTACGTTTTCGTCATCGCCGACATGAACAAGGGTCGCCGTGACGGACTTGCAATCAAGTAGGCTGGCTAGCGCCCAAGACTGCGCAATAGCGGCTACCGCGTCAGGTTCTGATGCGATCGGCACGACAACTTTATGCATTTCGATACTACCGTCTTTACGAGCGACGAAACCGTTGACGCCGTGTGGGACGAACAGGCAACTCGTATGCGAAGAGCGTGCGATCTTCTTTGAGATGTCTTGGTGCAGCCATCGGTCAATTCCCTCACGATGATGCGCTGCGATGACAATCAAGTCTGGGCGATGAACACTCAAATGCTTCAGAATTTCGCTGACGGGATCATTTCCAGCCAGCAACACCTTGTGAACGCCTATTCCTAGGCGTTCAACGTCCTCGGGTAGCGCCCAATCGGGAAGCAAGCCCCACTGCGAGAGTGTTTCGCGCACTTGGGGGAAATCGTCCCATGTCACCTGTTCCGGATGCCGATCCACATGCAGCACTTCGAGCAAAGCGTTGGCATTGACTGCCAGCTTCAACGCATGGACAAAAGCCGACTCGCCGCCGTTAGAAAAATCGGTTGGATGAAAGATGCGTTGCATGATAAGTCTCCTTGGATGATTTTCTTCATGGTCGCTCGCGATTCTTACGACTTGTAATAAGCCTTCAGCACATACTGTTGGACCATTCGCTGCGTGTTGAAATGTGAGCCGTTCAAAGCGATCGCGTGCGACATGATTCGCATCCACATATCACGTTTGCGGTAGTACGTCGGGACGACGACGTCGTCGAGCTTGTCGTAGAGGGCGGCAGCGTCTTCGTGAAATCGTTTCGCATCGCCGGGCTTTGCTGGCGAGGCATCGCCAAATGACCATCCCGTGACGCCATCGACGCAGCCTTCGATCCACCAACCATCCAGGATGCTCAGGCTTGGTACGCCGTTGATCGCCGCTTTCATTCCGCTCGTACCAGATGCTTCGAGTGGAGGCTGCGGCGTATTGAGCCAAACATCAACGCCAGCAACCAGCAGGCGAGCCAGTTCCCAGTCATAGTTTTCGAGATAGACGATTTTGATTTCTGGGGTGAGAGTGTCTTTCATGCGTACGATTTGCTGTATCAGTCGTTTGCCCTCTTCGTCGCGGGGATGCGCCTTGCCTGCAAAAACCAATTGCAGAGGTCCATGTTCCTCCGCGATGCGGCGAAGCCTGCCGGGATCGCTCAACAGCAAATTCGCTCGCTTGTACGCCGTTGCACGACGGGCAAACCCGATCGTCAGTGTTTCTGGGTCATACCCGATGGCTTGGCGTGAGTTGATCTCGTCAATCAAATCAAGCTTGGCCGCCTGATGGGCCTGCCATACTTCGTTCTCGGCAATGGCAACTGCTCCGCGAAGGCTTGCACTGTCCTCACGCCATCCCGGTAGCCACTGGTCAAACAGATTGGCAAACGATCGAGCCGCCCAGGTTCGTGCGTGAACTCCATTGGTGATGTGGTCGATCTGATAGTGATGTTCGGCATCCTTCGGCGTCAGCATTTGCCTTGAAACTTCGCCATGCTTCTTGGCAACACCGTTGACGTAGTGGCTGAGGTTGAGTGCGAGGTACGTCATGTTCAGCTCACCACTGCAACAGAACACATCGTGCATGTCGAATAGGTCGGTTCGACCGAGGACTCGCCCCACGAGATTCAGGTCGAACCGGTCGTGACCGGCGGGCACCGGTGTATGAGTGGTGAAGACGCATTGGCGACGCACGGCTTGCACATCGTCGCTCGTAAAAATGTCCCTTTCAAAACTCTTCGCTCGCTCGTCCAACAGTTCAAGACCAAGCAGCGCGGCGTGACCCTCATTCATGTGGTACTGCACAACCCTTCGGTAAGCCAACGCACGCAGCATGCGGATGCCACCGATACCGAGCACAACTTCCTGGCACAGCCGATGACGATCATCGCCTCCGTAAAGACGGTGCGTCAGTGTTCGATCTTCAGCCGAGTTTTCATCTAAGTCGGTATCAAGTAACAGAACTGGAATGACGTGCCCACCGCCGTCATGCACGTCATATTGCCATGCACGCACGTGGACGGTGCGACCCTCGATCACAACCTGAACACGCTCGGACTGTTCGGTGCTAAAGTCTGCTGGCACCCACTCCACAGGTGATTCGTGCTGCCAACCGTCGTTGTCGATGGATTGAGACAAATACCCGTGGCGATGCAGTAGCGTGACGGCGACCATCGGGACGCTCAAGTCCGCAGCGGCTCGCAACGTGTCACCCGCCAACACGCCCAGTCCGCCGCTGTACGTCGGCATTGCCGGATCAATCGCGATTTCCATCGAGAAATAGGCAACGGTCGCCGATGTCGCCAGTGATCCGTCGGGCTCAATCTTCCTCGTTGTCATGCTCATTCTTGCTCGTGCTGCAAAGGGACGATACTTCTAGTTCGTTGACGATCTGCTTGACTCCATCAACGCGACGGACCAATTCCTGAGCCATTTGCTTGTGGTAAAAGCTGTTAACTGTGCCGCGGATAAATAGGATGCCGCTCTCGAAGCGACACTCGATCCGCTTCAATGCCGGGTAGCCACTGGACGACCAACTGTGGCGAATCGCAGCGACGATACAGCAATAGCAGGGCTGCTCTGCCGATACGTCGGGTTTGAGAAGATCGACTTCACGGGGCAGCCCTGAATCGTCGGCCGTCTCGTGTGGCGACTCTTCGTTAGGAGGTTGGATCCCGCCGTGCTTTTTCGAGCCTCGTCGTTTTCGCGATCCTCGTCGAGTCGCGTTGATTGTGCCCGTGCTCATTGGATGCTCATCCGAACAGATAGAACTGGAATACAACGATCGCCAGCGGTCTGACGACTGCGCTGGCGATCCAAACAGGTCTTCCAGTCCCGTTCAGTTGTCGCTTTCAACGACTGCGGAACTGCCGCAGCAACTTCGTTTGACGGTGCAGCAGTAGGCCCGTTTCGCACAGCAAGTATTGCCGACTAGGTCAGCCGACCCATCGACCTCTTGGACCTGTGACAACGCAGCCGGGGCGGCAGTCGGCGAGACATCCGCTGCCGGCAAACCAAGTGCGGCTGCACCAAAGAGACCAAGCGACAAAACACCAGCAGCTACCGATTTCAATAACATGACTTCCACCTCTAGTCGTCAGGGATTGGGGAAACAGACGGCTCGGGCAGACTTGGCCACCTTTGCTCGCCTTACTGGTAGTTGGATGCAGCGAGTCGCTCGGTTCTTCACAGATTTTTCTCAGTCTTGTTCTCATTGCGATTGTTTCCTTGTTTGCCGTTTCCCGTGAAGAAGTGGCGGACCGATGGCATCAAAAACCATGGGCCGACACTTGATCGGTCGAATTCGATTCTCCGGTGGAGCAATCAAATGGATTGCCAACAAGTCGAGCAGTTGCTCTCGCACTATTTCGATCATGAGTTACGACTCGACCAGCGGACTGAAGTCGAATCGCACTTAGAAGACTGTCCGCCATGTTCGGACCAATTGGCCGACATCCGCATGCTTTCCGACGCGGCTCGAAGCCTGTCTTCTGCTCGTCCGCCACATGACCTTTGGGATCGGATCGCCGCCCAATTGAAAGAGCCACGGTTGCCTGAATCGGTCAACAACTACGACACCGTCGATCTGAAATCGAAATCCAGATTTGATCAGAAACGATCATGGAGCTTGGTTGCGGTCGCGGCTGCGTTGCTGATTGGCGTTGGTCTGTTCTGGACGTTGCAACCGGCCAGCCATCCGCATGATCCGTTGGTGAATTACGCTCAACTGTTAGATTCAAGCCCACTGGCGGCTCAGGAACATCTCGTCTCCAAATACTCGGGCCAGACCGTTTCGGTGGATGAAGCGGTCCAGCTTGTTGGATACCGACCTCGCAATGTTGGTCCTCCGCCCAGTGGATACTCGTGCGACAGGCTGGTGGTGTTGGACATGCCGTGTTGCAAGTGTGTCCAGGCGGTTTGGCAGCGTGCTGATCAAACGCAGGTCGCCATTTTCGAGCACAAGTCCAAGATGGATGATTGGTTCGAGGGCGAGCCGAGCATCAACATCAAGTGCCGAGGAAAAGTCTGCCGGGTCACGCAGCTCGACGGTCAGCTCGCCGCCACCTGGCGAATCGGCTCTCGGCTTGTCACCGCGATCGGAGTAAGGGATACCGATGAATTAGCAACGTTCGTAGCCGCGTTATGATAACTGACGAAGGCTATTGCTCACATTGGATTTCTAGCTTGGAAGAATTGCCTGGCCAACTTTGGTTACTTCGCTCCTAGTTCCGTAACGACATGGCAACATTCCGTTTGCTTTTGGTGCTGACATTGAGTCAGTGCCGACCTCAGCACCTTGCGAACATGCCGCAAATCTTTGAGTCGGTCCTCAACATCGGTCAATCTAGCTTCGATCAGTACCCGAATGTTACCGCATGCTGGTGCGTTCCCTTCGTCATCGGCAAGCAGTGACTTGACGTCTTCGAGTGTGAAGCCAATGGCTTGCGCGGCTCGAATGAACTTTATTTTTCTGAGCGTTTGATCGTCGTAGAGCCGGTAGTTGCCCGCGCTGCGGTGCTCCGGTTCGACCAACCCAATGCGTTCGTAGTAACGGAGAGTCGTTGTCGGGACATCGGCTGCCTTCGCTAGCTCGCTGATTGTCAGTCGCTTGCTCATTTCTATTCTCCGCGGGCCGGTTCCGAACCGGCGAAACGCCGGCTTTGGCGGGGAAACAGAAAAAATCGCAAACCCCGCTTGACCTTGCACCTAGGTGCAACCCTGATAATACAGGAAGACCACGCATGCAGCAAACGCGATTGAAAACCAACACGGAGCAACGATGTGTTGAGAAAGCAGAGAGAGATAACGAAGAGGATTCAGTGTCCGTCCTGTGGATGCAAAGCCAAACGAGTGAGTACATCAACCATCGGCGCGTTACTCGATGACGACTTGGCCGAACAGTTCACTGCAGGCAGCCGATCCTGTTGTGCTACGGAAGGCAAAGGTTGCGCATCCATCAAGGAGGACACCGGCTGGCGGTTTTGCTCATCGCAGGATTGCGACGTGGTGTACTTCATCGAAGAAGGAGACACCCAATTCACGAAGTCACAACTGAAAGTTTCGGTCGGCGTGAAGGAATCCAGCGGCGAACGCCCACTGTGCTACTGTTTCGGCCATTCGGTTGGCAGTCTTAAAGAAGAGCTTCGCATGAAGGGGCACTCGGACGCTCTGGATGACATCCGGGCGAAGATGAAGGACCCCGGCTGTCACTGTGAGACCTCCAATCCGAGCGGTTCGTGCTGTCTGGGGAGCGTGACGAAAGGTATCCGAATCGCTCAGGAGGAACTTGGGCTGAATGCCCCAAAGACGACGACTGCGTCAACAACGGCGTCAACAACGGCGTCATCGACGGGGGAGAGGGTCGCCAAGATCGGAACCATCGTGTCGGCAATCATGGCCTCGGCCTGTTGCTGGCTGCCGCTGCTTCTGCTGGCAATTGGCGTATCTGGGGCCGGGATTGCCGCCACATTGGAAGCGTATCGCCCGTTGTTCATGGTTGTCACGTTTGGATTTCTCGGAGCAGCTTTCTACTTCACCTACCGTCCGAAGAAAGGGACTGCCGAAACAGGAAAGGACTGCTGTCCCACGGAAAGTACAGTGGCGGAAGACTGCTGTGCCCCGACCGGCAAACGTCTCTTCAATATGATGTCTATGAACAAGGTCATGCTATGGGGCGTTACCATGCTGGCCATTGCTTTCCTGTTCTTTCCCAGCTACGTCGGTGTGTTTTTGGGGACGGCGGACGATGCAGTCGTGTCTGAGAATATGAATC
Organism: Rhodopirellula bahusiensis; assembly: GCF_002727185.1. Lineage (NCBI taxonomy): Bacteria > Pseudomonadati > Planctomycetota > Planctomycetia > Pirellulales > Pirellulaceae > Rhodopirellula > Rhodopirellula bahusiensis. The sequence goes on along the minus strand of NZ_NIZW01000033.1, from coordinate 9,264 downwards.
AAGCCGTATTCAAAATCGAAGGCATGACGTGCGAAGGATGCTCGACCATCCTCGCCGAGGCGATCAAAACGGCTCCAGGAGTACTGGCCGTCCACGTTGACTATGAAGCAGGAGAAGCCTTGGTTGGCACTGAAATCTGCTGTCCTGTGCCTGAAGAAGAAATCCTCCTCGCCATTGAGCAGGCTGGCCTCAACGGCAAGCAGCTTTCTTCTAGATCGTCGAGCAACCAATAGTTCTCTTGGGTTCGAGCGGTAGTAGGTTTACGCACTCGCACAGATTTTGAGTCAGCGAGCCAATCATGCTTCGCTTTCGCGATCTGAAAGCATCAACCGGATGCTCGCCAGGAACTGTTGGTAGTCGGATGAATCCGTTTCGGCGTAGTTCAGATTGCGAAAAGCATTGGTGATCCGAACAAAGAAATCGCGGGCCTCTTCCTTGTCGTCGAACAGAAATTCGCGCTCGGTGATGTCTCGGATCAGCCGCAGCATCGACTGCTGCCGCTCCAAAGGTGTCGCGACATCCACCGGGTCGAAGGCATCCTGTTGCAAGTAGACCGTGTCGAGAAACTGTGCTTTTTGATAGATCACGAAGTCGGCCAGCGAAATTCCTTCCTCGCCCGTCACTTGCATCATCTGATAGATGGCGTCAGCTTGCCGAAGTAAATCGAGCAACGATTCGACGGTTGCGGTCCAGCCGGGAGCCAATAGGCGATCGAAGTGTTCTTGCAGTTGTTCTCGATATCGCGACCAGGAAAGCAGTGGGTCGATGGCTGGATAGAATCGCTTGTAGGCGCGATCGTAGGACAGACCGAGGAAGGTTTTCACCGTGCCCAAAGTCGATTGCGTTACAGGTTCCTCGAAATTCCCGCCAGCAGGCGAGACGGTTCCGATCATCGTTAGACTGCCCGAGGAACCGTCGCAAGTCGCGAGTACTCCCGCTCGTTCGTAGACACCTTTAACGGCCGAATCAAGGTACGCCGGGAAGGCTTCTTCCCCAGGAATTTCCTCCAGTCGTCCCGATGTTTCCCGCATCGCTTGAGCCCAGCGCGATGTTGAATCGGCTAATAGCAAGACATCGAGTCCCATCTGTCGGTAGTATTCGCCTAGCGTGATGCCCATGTAGATCGACGCCTCTCGGGCTGCGACTGGCATCGACGATGTATTGCAGATGATGACGGTACGATCCATCAGCGAGCCGCCCGTCCGTGGGTCTTGTGCCTGTGAGAACTCGTTGATGGTATCGACGACTTCACCCGCTCGTTCACCGCACGCGACCACGATCACAACATCCACGGCTGAGTTACGTGCGATCAATGTTTGCAGAACAGTCTTGCCAGCGCCAAACGGCCCTGGAATACACGCGGTACCACCGCGAGCGATTGGAAAGAAGGTGTCAATGGTCCGAATGGTTGTGACCAACGGTTCAGACGGGTACTTTCGTTCGGCCAAGTGTTGATGGAGGAGGTCCGCTGGCAATGGAACTCGAACAGGCCATTCCTGTCGCATCGTCAACGGACGCTCATCCTGCCCAATACGAATGCGGGCGATCGGCTCGTCAATCGTAAAGCTACCTCCCTGAATCCAAGTCAGCTCAGCTTGGCCACTAAAATCAAAGGGAACCATGATCTTGTGCTCGACGCCGCGTTCCTGAACCGTGCCCAAGACGTCGCCCGCACGAAGTCGCTCACCCGTGCGTCGTATCGGCACAAACGACCATTTTTGCGTGCGGTCGAGCGAGTCGGCATAATGCCCACGCTTGAGAAAGAACCCGTCGCGATTGGCGAGTGTTCCCAACGGATTTTGTAAGCCGTCAAACACGGCTCCAAGCAGGCCGGGACCAAGCGACGCAGATAGCATCTGATGCGTCAACTCAACACCATCACCAACCTTTACACCTTCGGTGTCCTCGAACACCTGCAAATCCGCTTCCGTTCCATAAATTCGCAGCACTTCGGACTTCAACCGCTTGTCATCCAGACAGATATACGCAACTTCATTCTTGACGATCTGTCCTTCGGGGACTTCGATCGAAACGATATTTCCATTGACGGCCGTGACCTGCGCAGCGGTTGCTACCTGCGTGTTCATGCGACGTTTTCCTCAAGGTTCAACGTTTGCGTCGAGAGTTCATCAAACTTCTGCCGCCCCGCCGTTTCATCGAGTCTCGTCCAGCGATCGACGATCTCCCAACGAGCGAGGTACAGCAGGATCGTCTCAAACGAGAAGTAGAACTGGTCAGCAAGTTGCACCCAACGATTCCAAGTGGCACCTAAAAGCTGCCGTTCAACTTCTAAGGGTTCGCCTGCATCCAACGATTCGCGGACATGTGGAATCCAAGGATGCTCTCGAACCAATCGGAAATCGGGATGTTGCCAGTTCTTGCGAATGTGGTCCGTGTGTTGGCCGACGGCGGCTGCCGACTCAAGTCCTAGACGCCGTCTCCGTAACGCGCAGGTTATCGTACGAACGTCCATCCGATGATTGATGATGTCGCGAACGAGTGAGTTAGAAATCGACTTCATCAAGCGATCGTATTCCATCTGAACTTCGTCATCCGTGCGTTCAGGCCGTTGCCGATCCCACAGCAGAAAACCCTGCACTTGCTCAACTGTACTTTTGTCACGGTCGCCGAGCAACTTGAGCCGCTGTTGAAGTTGAATTCGCGAGATTGGCACTCGTTCAATTTCAAACGAGCGAGGCATATGCGGAAGGCTGGCGACGAGTGAGTAGTAATTCGTAGTCGCGGTCACTGGATGATCCCCTCCATGATGGCGCGAAATCGGGGGACCAGGTGCCTCAGCAACAGCTCCGCAATGGCTTCATCAGTCAATTCAATCTCGATATCTTCTTCGAGCAGTTGGATACGGATGCCCGCCGAGGCGTCGTCTCGTGTTCCAATCTCCAGTCCATCTCGCAGCATCTCTTTCGTGATTGAAGCAACGAAGTGGCTCAAATTTCCTTCTTTCACTTCCTCAGGGTGGCTGCGCAGTTGCTCCAAGCCGATGGCGTTCTCGGGAAGTAGAAGCTTGGCGGATTGACTGGGCGAAGGAGCTGACCGGCCACCGACCTCAAGAATCAACTGTTTCAGGAAATCGCCGTCATCCAATTCACGCCTTACCAGCCGTCGAACTCGGTCGGCGAACTGTTCCACCAAATTGGATTTGAGCCTCAGCATCGCATCACGCACCGCCAATTGCACCGCTTCTTCACCGGCCCGCTTGGTTTGCTCGGCCTCTTCGCGCGCGTTTCGCAGTAACGCATCGGCCTCCTGTCTCGCATCGTCAAGACGCTGCTCGGCTTTCCGTCGTGTTTGCTCCATCAGCGTCTCTGCCTGAGCCTTGCCTTCTTCGACACCTTGCTCACGCAGCCGGCCAATCAATTCTTCAATGCCGGATGATTCCTTTGAGTTTGTCATGTCACCAAGTTCCTTAGCCTGCCGTGCCACCGGGAATGTTACCACCGACGATCATCGCGAAGATGAAAGCGAAGACTGCGAAACCCTCCACGATGGCTGCTGGTGCAATCGCCAGTCCAAAGACTTCGGGCTTAGACTTGGTTGTATTGATTGCCGATGCACAGCAAGTACCTTGCACGATAGCGCTAAACAGCAACGCTAGACCGACCAACAGGCCGATGGAAAACAATCCCGGTGCGGAGTCTAACGCAACGGCCTGATTGAACTGCATGGTCACCACGATTCCGTAGATGGTTTGTGAGGATGGAAGCGCGGAGACGCCAACCAATCGTCCGTAGCCACTGTCAACGTCCAACAATGCCCCCGATGCTGCTTGCCCCGCGCGTCCACAGCCGATGATACTGCCGATGGCTCCAAGTGCGGTCGGCAGGAAAACTCCTGCCCAGCCCAATAGAAGTATGTAACTATCCATTTCTAGGTTGCCTTCTTGTTGAATGGTTCAAATGCGTATCCTTCGTCTGGAAGACTCCAGCTAAAGAACTCGATGCAATTCAGACGCAATCCATGCACGACACCGCTCATGATTGCCAAGACGAAGTTCAAGCCATGTCCGAAAACCACGGCCACTACCGCTAGCAGACTGCCAATCCCCACGCAGCAACTGGCTTTGTAAGTCAGGTCGTTGAACGTCCCAGCCAGTTGAGCACTGGCCAGACCGAGTGCGAACAGTCGCAAGTAACTCAACACGTCGCCGAATGCACGAGAGACGCCAGTGAGCGAAACGACGCCGTCGATCAATCGCTTGCCGTGTTCTTTGAAACTGAAAGTCGTCAGTGGTCGTTCGCTACTGAAGAGCAGAACGGAGGCAATCCCGATTCCGAGCATCCAGCTCCCGAATTGAATCAGCGGTTGCTCTGGCTGCGTACCGCTTTTGCCCAACCCCAGTGCCAAGCCACCAAATAACGCCGCGATCCAACCGAAAGACGCCAGCATCATGGGCGACCAACGACGACTCCAAGCCAAAGCTAGATTCGCCATCGCAAGATGCACCACGCCGATCGCAATGGAAATCTGCATCATCAGCGTCGCATTGGTTGCGTCGATGAAGTGTACTCTGGCTAGCACTGAACCAGCTGGCGGTGGGAATCCAAAGTAGCTGCCAACCGCGATGCCATAGGCAACGGACGCGACAGCAATGGCGACGAACAATGTTCGCATTCGCCGCGTGTTTTCGGACCTTCCAATCCGTCGCCAGAACAGCAACAGGAAAAACGCCAGCAACATGGCGTAACCCGCGTCAGCCATTATCATTGCAAAGAAAACGCTGAACGAAAAAAACACGATGCCTGACGGGTCATACGCTCGATAGGCGGGTGTCGTATAGAACGTGACAGCGTTTTCTCCACCTGCGGCCAGCCCGCGATTGGACAGCAAAGTCGGCGGTGAATCCTCCGCGGTCGGAATTTCAATAGTCAGCCCTAAATCGTGGCTTCTCGCGAAGGAAGCGATCTGTTCGCGCTGCGATTGAGGTGCCCAACCTCGAACAGCGAACATGCGCGGATCATCGAAGGTGTGACCTGCTGCTCGCTCGCGTGCCACTCGGTCTTCAGCAAGTCCAAGCCTACGAGATAGTTGGTCGATCCAGCGAGTCAATCGAACTCGCTGCCAATGCAACTCCTCCAACTCGGATTCGACCGCCTCAAGACGATCCTGCAATTCGCTCAGTGGACGTTCGTCCAAGTGCGTTCGCGGCACCGGCATGTCCGTCGGTTCCGTATCACTGATCACGACAACGTAAGCGAAGCGGTGTTCTCTGGCGACGACTTGCCAATCGTCCGGCAACGACTCCAGCAAACTCAATTTGTAGTGGGGGACAGCGTAGAACCAGAAACGTAAGCCACCAAGTTCGTCATTCGATGGAAGCTGGAAATCGCCCCAAGGCATGAGCGTTGCAATCGCTTGCTTCAATTCGTCCAATTCAGCTTGTAGTTGCTGTCGTTGCTGCTGGATCGACAACGCTTGGCCAACTACGTCATCCAATTGAAACTCGGAGTTGTCCTTGACGGCGCGGCGGTGAATCGGGCAAGCTTTCAGATACTTCAGTGCTTGTGCGGCATCGGGTGAGCACTGGCTGTTTTGCGATTGGTGGTCACGACTGTCGTTCAAGTCGAGAAGATGCAGGCAGCCCAGTTCCTGTAGGCCATCAAGCACGACGTGTTTCTGGTCGGCCGTACCATAGAGAGTCACTTTGGCGACGGGAACGATTGCCATTACACCGTCCTCGTCGTCAGTTCACCGCGATTTTGTTTCGCCTTGGCGATCTTGGAACGCACCACGGCGGCCCGTTCCGTGTCAGCCAAATGAATTTTGATACGGTGGATGTCTTTTTCCGCTTGCGGAATCAGCACCTTGTCAAAGAGATTGACTCGCTGCGTGATCCGGCGCACCGCATCATTCAGGCGGCCCACTCGCGTCCGCTCATTTTGTAAGCGTAGCTTCAACAAGGCCAGTTTCTGCAAAAGCTCCACCAGGAAATCGACCCAGAACGGCTTGGCCAGCATCGAGTATTCCTTGACTCGAAAACGAACTTCGCCGAGGAGAGGCAACCGCACTCCAAGTACGTTTTCTTCGGTGACTGTCCGCTCCTCGATGGTTACTAGATCGCTCAAGTCCTGCTCGCTCGCGCCCAGAAGCGAAAACAATCCTCGCTGGGAATCTAGTAGCGTTTCAATCTCGTTCTCTGTTTCAGACTGGATGCGTTTTGATCGTTGCAAATCGGCGATTAACTGTTGCCGTTTCAAGTCCAGCGATGGCAGGAATCGCTCAAACATCGCAAGTTGATCGCGGCGTTGCTTCAGTGACGTTTTGTTGAGTGCCAATGCCATTGCTCAACTCTCCGCTTGCTTGAAGTATTTCTCAACCAAAGCCTGTTTCATCAGCAATTCTTCTGCCTCGAAACACTCGGCCAGTGTCTGCCAACTCAGATCGAGTGCGTCGTTCAAAGGCATTGCAATCCGAATGTCCATGAAACGTTTTGCAAACAGATCGCCAAACTTCAACAGCTTCTGGTCGAACGTCGAAAGATCGAAAGCCATCGCTTGCTTTTTTTCCGCTTCCTTGGCCCCCGCATAAAATCGAATCATCGTGTTCATGATTTGCGAATGGTCTTCCCGAGTGACCTTGCCGATGACTTGCTGCTTGAGCCGCGAGAGTGAACCGAATGGGTCAATAACGCCATTGTGCAAATACAGCTGCCCTTCAGTGATGTAACCCGTGTTGTCAGGAACCGGATGCGTCACATCATCACCTGGCATCGTCGTCACGGTCAGGATGGTAACGGAACCAGCGCCTTTGTAATCGCAAGCTCGTTCGTAGCGTTGGGCAAGCTGCGTGTAGAGATCACCCATGTAGCCGCGATTCGATGGAACTCGCTCCATCGCAATGCCGATCTCTTTCAGGGCATCTGCATAGGCCGTCATATCGGTCAATAGCACAAGCACTCGTTTGCCTTCCTCGACGGCGAACCGCTCCGCGACCTTCAATGCCATGTCGGGCACCAGAAGACGCTCCACGATCGGGTCCGACGCTTGATTGACGAACATCACCGTGCGACCAAGAATCCCTTCGTCTTCAAATGTCGATCGGAAGAAGTGGTAGTCGTCAAAGATCAACCCCAGCCCGCCAAAGATGATAATGTCCGCATCAGCTTGAATCCCGATACGAGCAAGCAACTGGTTGTACGGTTCACCTGCGACCGAAAAGATGGGAATCTTCTGACTTTCGACCAAGCAATTGAACACGTCAATCATCGGGACTTTGGTGTGAATCATGTTCTTGGGCACGATTCGCATCTTGGGATTGACCGATGGCCCACCGATTGGAATGGAGGGTTCGTTGGACAAATCAGGTCCGCCATCCAAAGGAATCCCCGATCCACGAAAGACGCGCCCCAAGATGTTTGGTGAGTAAGAAACCTGCGTTGGGTGCCCCAGAAACCGGACCTTCGCTTGCGTGGAAAGTCCCTTGCCTCCGGAAAACACCTGCAATGAGACCACGCCGCGTTCCAGCTCGATAACCTGTCCCAGTGAACGACGCCGATCCCAATTCTCAACGACGGCCAAGTCACCGAATCCAACGCCGGTGGCACGCACCTTGAGGATATCACCGACAATCGCGACCACGCCTGTGCGTCTGACAAGATCAGGGATCATTCGATTGCGTCTCCAAATATCGAGTCGACTGAACATCGAACTTCTCGTCCCATACGCCCGATTCCGGTAACTATCAGACCGTCGCGAGCGTCTCCCGTAACAGCTATTTTGGTCCGCATTGCGATTCTTCTCGGCGCCGTCACGTTGCGACTCCTTGTGTTATGCTCATCAAGGCGCGCAGTCCCGTTTGACTTCAATGGGTTCGACGACCACCAGTGATTGGATGCATCAAACGGCCAATCTCTTCACCGTGCGGTCAAGAAAAAGGCAAAAGCATTTGCAAGCAGTAGGCCGGAGTCCTATTCACTCAACCGGCAGAACCAATCGAAGACATGATCGTAGCCTTCCATTCCCACGACGCGGTGGCGTGCCGGCAGATGACCGAATTCTCTGTGTTCAAAGCGGGCAAGGATCGTTTCGTTCTCCGATGGGTCGGGACTCGCATCCGCATCCCACCCCAGCATCATGTATCCGCCGTGAACCAGAGAGCGATGCACCGCTTCGATCATGCATTTGATATCGTCGTCTGTGTCGATTCCGAAACCCAGCAGCCCGTTGATGTGGACAACATCAAACCGTATGCCGCTGAAGACACGATCTATCTCCCGGATGTCGCAAGTTCGGTGAAGGTACCCGTTTCCGAATCGGGCTGCCCGCGGATCGAAATCGAGAGTCCATACCGCAGTGGCCTGCTGATCAAACAGTTTCGGATAGCCTGTGTTGTAGCGACGTGTCCCCGCCAGCATCACGTTGGATGGCTTCGCCTCTGCCATCGCAGGAAGCATGACCTCACGGAGGTACTTACGGTCGGCGAAGCCATGGACCCGCAAATTGAAGGCGACGGAATCAGCGAATCGTTTCGTTTTGGCGACGATATTCATTTGGTCAGATCAGGGTGAATGTCAAGTAATGAGATTGGGAGTAACGGTTCATGCATTCTCTGCAAACTTCTCGTCCTTGATTCCAAGTTTGAGTTTCCATTCCATGGCGGCGCAGTACAGGACGGGAACCACGAACATGGTCATTATCGCGATCACCATGCCGCCAAAGCTGGGGATTGCCATCGGGACCATGATGTCACTGCCGCGACCGGTGGAGGTGAGCACCGGGATCAGCGCAAGAATAGTGGTTGCGGTCGTCATCAAGCATGGACGGCACCGTCGCATGCCCGCCGTCACGGTTGCTTCACGAGCATGTTTCGCATCGGTGATATTGTCCTTGCGGAAACTCTCGTCCAGGTAAGACGCGATCACCACGCCGTCATCGGTGGCGATCCCGAAAAGCGCTAAGAAGCCGACCCAGACGGCAACGCTGAGATTGATTGTGCGAACTTGGAACAGCTCACGCATATTGGTTCCGAGAAAATCGAAGTTGAGGAACCAATCGGTGCCGTAGAGCCACAGCATGATGAATCCGCCCGACCAGGCAACCATGATTCCGCTGAACACCAGTGAAGACGTGATGACCGATTTGAATTGCATGTAGAGAATCAAGAAGATCAGGCCGAGCGCGAGTGGCAACACGATCATCAGCGTCTTTTGCGATCGACCCGCATTATTCACCAAGCCTGTGAGCTCGTTGTTTTTTGTTGGTGGCGTGGTCGGGAGCATTGCTGTCCGAGCTTTTGGCGTTGATTCTT